>NZ_JBSFIK010000030.1:84022-91422 GCF_053597535.1 Streptomyces sp. NPDC001348
GGTTGTGCGGGTTGCAGACGTAGCCGATGCCGGCCCCGTCCAGCGCGGCGGCGAGGGCGGCGGTCCCGGGCCGGGTGCCGTCCAGGGGCACCTCGTGGCAGCCGCGCCGCAGGTTCTCCAGACAGATCCGGTATCCGGGGAAGGTGCCGGCGGTGGTGACGCCCGGACGGCCGGGGTCGCCCAGCGCGAGGGCGCTGAGCAGGACCAGTTCGTCGCTGCCGTTGGCGACGACGACCTGGTCGGCCGCCACGCCCAGCAGGCCGGCGATGGCGCGGGCGGGAGCGGATCGGGTGGGGTCGGGGTAGGTGCCGGTGGCGTCCACGGCCTCGTGCGCCGCCTCCAGGGCGAGCGGGCTCGGACCGTACGGGCTCTCGCTCAGGTGCAGGCGCACCAGGGCTCCGGGCGGGGCGGCCGGCGCGGGGGCGGGTGCGGGTGCGGTGACGGTCACGACCGCTCCTCGAGCAGCAGGCCGAAGCAGTAGCTGCCGGGCTCGGCCTCCAGCGTGAGGAAGCAGTGCTCGGCGCCGGCCGGGACGCGCAGCAGGGCGGGCGAGGCGAGTTCGTGGCGGACCCCGTCGACCCGGACCTCGATGCGGGCGCCTCCCGGGTGCGGGGAGACGAGGAAGTAGATCTCGTCGACGTCGTGCCGGTGCGGGTCGGCGACCGGCTTGCCGACGAGGTGGTCGACGGGGCCGCCGGCCAGCTGGACGGGGACGCCGCCGAACATGTCGGACGTCAGCCAGAACGGGGCGGGCTCGTGGTGTCCGGCCACCGGCAGGAACCGCGGGACGTCGGTGCGGATCTCGGCCGGCTCACGGCCGGACGGCGGGGTCGCCGCGTCGGCCGGTGCGGTGGCGGTCGTCTCGGTGCTCATCGGGGTGCCTCTCAGGGTCGGTGGTGCGCGGAACCGGCGGGTACCGGGCTGCCGTGCGAGTCGGGGGCAGCGGGCCGGGCGGCGGGGGCCGTGCCCAGGTCTCGGGCGGACAGCGTGCGCCCGGCCGGGCCGGCCGCGGGGTCGTCGAAGGTGTAGGCGAGGGCGCTGAGCGCCCGGTCCAGGACATCGACCATCTCGGCGTGGTTGCCGGCCGTTCCCCACAGCATCGCCAGCTCGGCCGTGCGCACATCGGGCGGCACCCGGGTGCCGGGCCGCACCCGGCTGTCGTAGGTCTCCACACCGGGCAGGCCCAGGACTTCGCGGATGCCGTGCACCCGGGTGAGCAGACCGCCCTCGGCGGGGGTGAGCACGGCCCGGGCGTAGACGACGCGGTCCCGCGGCATCCACGCGCCGGTGACGTCCCGGTCGGGGGCGGCGGGGTTCGGGTCCGCGTCGAACGGGTCGTCGCCGAGGGCCACCCGGCCGGCCAGCGCGATCGGGTCCGGGCCGCCGGCGCGCAGGGCCAGGCCGCTCTGGTAGGCGCCCAGGCGGCCGTTGACCTCGATGACGCGGGGGCCGTCGGGCGTCAGTTTCAGCTCGGTGTGCGTGATGCCGGTACGGATGTCCAGCGCACGCACCGCGCGACCGGCCAGCTCGAGCACCGCGGCGCGCTCGTCCGCGGCCAGCGGGGCGGGCCAGAAGTGGCCGGTCTCCCTGAAGGGCGGGGCCAGCGGGAACTTGCCGGTCACCGCCCAATGCGTGACGTGGCCGTCCACGACGGCGCTCTCCACCGAGACGTGGTCGCCGAACGGTTCCCGGCCGGTCCCGGCCAGGTATTCCTCCAGGACCAGGCCTTCCTCGCCGCCCTGACCCGGCGCCACGGCCAGCAGACGGTGGGCGAGGGCGGCACCGGCGGCGGCGTCGTGCACCAGGTGGGTGCTGCGGCTGCCCTCGCCGCGCACCGGTTTCAGGACCGCCGGCAGGCCCACCTCCGCGACGGCCGCCGCCCAGTCCGCCGGGGAGCGCAGCAGCCGGGTGCGGACCCGGTCCACGCCCCGCTCGGCGAGCCGGCGGCGCTGGGCGTGTTTGTCGGTGAGCAGCCGCACGGTATCCCGCGTGTGGCCCGGCAGGCCCAGCCGGGCCACCAGGGCGGCCGTGGTGTCCAGGCGGCGCTCGCTGAACGTGACGACGGCCGCGGGCGCGTGGGCCCGCAGCTCGGCCGCCGCCGCGTCGAGGCCACTCTCCCCGGAGGCGTCCACCCGTACCAGCGGGGCGAGTTCGGCCAGCAGCGGGGCCAGCTCCGCGGTGTGCGGGGAGTCGACGACCGCGAAGACGACGTCCCCGAGCGGTTCGAGGCGTTCGACGGCGTCGACGGGCGCGACGGAGCCGAAGTCGTAGACGACGGCGATCACTGGGCGTGGCATGACGGCCTCTCAGTGGGCGTGGTCGGGAGCGGGTGCGTAGCGCACCCCGGACAGGAGGGAGGCGAGGTCCGTCTCCGGGGCCCCGCCGCCCGGCGTGGTGGCCGGGGTGTCGGCGGCCCGGGCGGCGCCGAACATCTCCAGGGCGCCGTCCAGACCGGTGATCTCCACGGGGACGGCGCGCTTGGCCTGCCAGGCGGCCCGGTCCAGGCGGTAGCGGTCGCTGACGGCACGCTCCCCGCGCACCGCGTTGACCTGCGTCCCGTCCGGTGTGAAGCCGAACTTGCGGCACACGGCCTGCGAGTTGGCGTTGCCGCGCCGCACCACCGAGAACGCGTCGTGCGCGCCCAGACCGGTGAAGGCGAGGTCCAGGACGGCGGCACGGGCGTGGCCGCCGAGGCCGCGGCCCTGGTGGCTCAGCCCCAGCCAGGAGGTCAGCAGGACCTCTCGGTTCACCGCGAAGTCGCGTGCGCCCAGGGACTGCGAGCCGACGACCTCGCCGTCGTGCAGCACGGCCAGGTAGAGCGTCCAGTCGTCGGGCCTCCACTCCGCCGCCGCTCGCCAGTGTCGTTGCAGGACGCGGCGGGCGACGGTGGAGCGGTCGCCGTCCGTCCACTGCGAGAAGAAGGGCATGAAGCCCGGGGCGTGCACCCCCTCGGCGGCGCGGTCGGCGAGGGCGTCGAGGTCCTCGGGGGTGGGCCAGCGCAGCTCGACGAGCGGCGTGGTCACGCGCAGACCGGTCAGCGGCCAGTTGTTCATGACGGCGTTTCTCCTTTCACTGCCGGCGACTGCCGGGGCGTGGTGGCCGGCGGGGGGCTAGGGCAGGGCGGCGGGCGCTGCCTCCGGACGGGCCTCGGTGGTCTCGGCCGTGTCAGCCGTCCCGACCGTGCCGGTGCTCTCCACCGCCTCGGCCGGCTCGGCCGTGTCAGCCGGTTCGGCCTCCGGACCCGGCAGGTCGGCGGCGGCCGGCAGGCCCCGGCCCAGGACCGCGCCGGCCACGACGACGGCGACGCACACACCGGCCAGGACGACTATCAACGGGACGCCGCGGGCCGTCGGCAGCGTCGCGCCGGCGAGCAGGGGGCCGGCCACCGACCCGGTCGAGATCGCCACCGAGAGCATCGCGTTGACCCGGCCCCGGATCCGCTCCTCGGCGAGGTCGTTGAGCAGCCCGGTGAGCGCCGGGAAGACCAGCGCCTCCCCCACCGACAGCAGCAGCACGCCGGACATGGCCAGCGCCACGGCCGTCGTGCCGTGCTGACGGCCGGCCACCAGCACGAGCAGCCAGGCGGCCGTCCACACGGCGCCGGTGGCCGACAGGACGGCGCTGCGCCTCATGCGCTGGACGCGTTCGCCGAACAGGACCTGGGTGAGGACGGCGACGACGACGTTCACGGCGAACGTGCCGGACAGACCCTCGGCCCCGACCGCGCCGCCCGCGGTGAGGTAGCCGGGCAGTCCCGACCTGAGCTGGCCGTACGACACCAGTGAGCACAGCGCCGTCGTGGCGATCAGGACGGCGAGCGTGCGCTGCCGCAGCACCGCCCGGTAGCCCACGGCGGGCCCGGCGTCCTCCTCCCCCGACGCGGACCTGGGCGAGGCCGCCTCGATGCGCGGCAGCAGCACCAGGAAGGCGAGGCCGGCCAGCAGGAAGGTGGCGCCGTCGGCCACGTAGAGGGCGGCGAACCGGGTGACGTCCCCGCCCGGACCGCCGGCGGCCACCACTCCGCCGACGAGCACGCCCAGGCCGGTCATCGCGTTGAAGACGGCGTAGTCCGCGGAGAAGGCCAGTCCGCGTTCCCGGGCGGTCGCGGCGCCCGCGTAGAGGAAGCGCAGCACGGTGCCCACACCGCTGATCCCGAGGCCGTAGACGAGCGCGGCGGCGAGTGCCGCGGGCGCGGAGCCCGCCACCGCGTACAGCGCGGTGCCGACACCGGCCACGCACATCACCAGGGTGACGACGGGGCGCGGGGCGACCCGGTCGAGGACCGCGCCCCAGACGAGGCCGCCGACGACCGAGGTGGCCGCCTGGACGGCCAGGGTGGCGGCGGGCACCCACCCGGCGAGGCCGCGCACCTCGCCCAGGTAGATCCACAGGAACGGCAGGACCAGGCCCCCGCCGAAGGAGTTGACCGCGTTGACGGCCAGAACGGCCCGGGTGCGCGGGGAGAACGCGCGCACGGTGGCGGCGAAGGGCACGTTCACCGGGCCTCCAGGACGTACAGCCACGAGTGCGGGGTGCCGAACGGCACGGTGCGCACGGGGTGCAGACCGGCGGCGGCGAACAGCTCCTCGTAGGTCTCCTTCGTGTGCAGGGGTACGCCCATCAGCGCGTGGGCCAGCTCGTAGCCGAGGGAGAAGACCGGCAGGGTGGCGGCCTGTTCGGCGTCGGGGCGCAGCATGGTGTCCGCGAGTACGAAGGTGCGGGCGGCGGGGAACGCCTCGCGCAGCCGGGTGAACAGCTGCGGCCGGGTGACCGGGTCGGCGAGCAGGTCGTGCAGCAGGAAGAAGCTCATCACGGTGTCCACCTCGGCGATGGCCTCGCGGTGCGCCTCGCGGTGGCAGACGTCGAGCACGTCGGCCTGGATGGCCCTTACCCGGTCCTGGAGACCGGCCTCGGCGATGGTGCGCCGGCCCAGTTCGGTGGCGGGCCCGCTGATGTCCAGGCCGAGGCCGCGAGTGCCGGGACGGCCGGCGACGACGCGGCTGACCCGGGCGGACATACCGCTGCCGAGGTCGGCGAGGGTGCCGAAGTCGACTCCGGCGAGCACCTCGTCGAGGGTGCCGGACATGAAGTTGCGGTCGTTCTGCCCGGAGCCGAGGGCGACCATCGCCTCGTCGCGCAGCACGTCGGTGCCGAAGGCGGCCTCGCCGGAAGCCAGTTGGGCGGCGCGGGAGAAGACGTCGCTGTAGCCGCCGACGGCCCAGGTGAAGTAGCCGCGCATGCGCAGTGTCTCGCGGCCCTGGTCGGTGAGGACGGCGGCGTCGCCGTCGTCCTCCAGGCGCAGCCACCCGCACACGGCGGCGGCGCGCAGCACCTCGCGGACGACCCGTTCGCGGACCGCGGGCCCGGCGGCGCGGACGAACGCCGGCACGTCGAGGCAGTGGTTCCGCGCGAAGTGGTCCCAGATGCCCAGCCGGTCGAGGGTGTGCACGACGGTGGCGGCGACGAAGCCGTTGAAGGCCTGGTCGACGCCGATCGGCGCGGGCGCGGCGCCGTACCAGTCGGCGGGCAGGGCGACCGGGGCCGGGCCGGGGACGGCGGGGGCGGTGTGCAGCAGTGTCATCGCGGTTCCGTTCGGTAGGGAGGACGGAGAAGGGTCTGCGGAGCCGGGGTCCGGGCCGAGCCGGACGGGACGGGTCAGGCGGGGCCGGCCGGGACGGCGGCGGCCTCGGGGGCCGGTGCGGCCCGCCGCGGCGGGCCGGTGGTGAGCAGGGCCTGGAGTTCGGCAGTGAGGTCCGCCGGGGTCACGGACGCGGTCAGGGGCTCGTAGACCGCCAGGGCCAGTGCCCAGTGCGTGGGCCCCTCCTGGACGCAGCAGTGCACCAGGGGGGCGTCCCGCAGGACGAAGGGCCGGGTGGCGGCGGTGCGGACGGCCTCGGTCAGGCGCGTCGGATCGCCGTCCGGGTCGGCGGGCAGCAGGTCGGGGGCGGCCGGGGGCAGGGCCCCGACCGTCGCCCGCCAGCGCCCGCCCCGCTCACCGAAGACGGTGCGCAGGGCGGGGTGGCGGCGCTGGAGCTCGGTGAAGGCGGCGGCCACCAAAGGGGCTTCGGGTGCCGGACCGGGGACGGCGTGGGCGGCCACCGCGGCGTGGTCGCCGGAGGTCTCCCGGCGCACCAGGTCGTAGAAGAGCCAGCGTTGTTCGTAGGGGGTGAGCGGGCGGCCGGTGTCCTCCGCCCGGTGTTCGCCGGGGGTGCGTCGCCACATCGGGTGGCCGGGCAGCCGCAGCCGGCGGCCGGGCCGGCCGAGCGTGGTGTCCACGTCCAGGCCGCGGCACCACAGCCGCGCGAGGAGCCGGGCCGCGGACGTCCCGTCGGCGGGGTCGAGCACCAGCGGCTCCTCCTCGCCGTGGGCGGTGCCGTCCACGGTTGCGCGGCGGCCGACGCGGACCACCAGCGCCTCCCTCGGGCCGGGCGCGTGCTCGGCCGGTGCCGGTTCCAGGCCTTCGGCCGCGGCCCGCAGTGCGTCGGCCACCGGGAGGTCGCCGCGCACCGCCGCCGCGGCGAGGGCGCCGGCGCGGCCTTCGCCGCGCACGGCGACCGGGGTCAGGCGCCGGTCGAGCAGCCAGCGGGCGACGGCGTACTGCACGGCGACGGCCCGCGCCGCGGCGACGGCCCGCGCCGCGGCGGCGTCCGCACCGAGCCCGGCGGCGTCCTCGGTCTGACGCGCGGCGTCCTCGGCCCGGCGCAGGGCGTCGGCGAGTCCGGGCAGTGCGGCGACCGGGCCGTCGGGGGAAGTGCCGTCCAGCAGCAGGACGACACCTGCGGCCGGGTCGCCCGGCCGGGGCCGGGGGGCGTCGTCGCCGACCGGTTCGCGCAGTCGGTTCACCAGCTCCGCGAGGTCGTGGCCGACCACGGCGTGCCGGCAGTCGAAGCGCTCACGGCCGGTGTCCAGGGTCAGCGCCACGTCGTCGGGGTCGGTCCGCGGGGCCCCCGCCAGCCGGTCGGCCAGCCGGCCGCACAGGACGGCGAGGGAGCGGGGGTCCCGGGCGGACACCGCCAGGACGCGGGGCAGGGAGGCCGAGGGGGCCGGAGCCGAAGGGGTCGGTGGGGTCGACGGGAGGGGAGAAGTCGGAGAAGCAGGAGAGGTCGGAGAGGCGGCCACGGGACGTCACACCCTTTCGAGTTCGCGGCGCTCGGCGTGCACGGCCGGGCCGGCCGGCCGGTGCTCCTGGACGACGACGTGCGCGTTGGTGCCGCCGACGCCGAAGGAGCTGACCCCGGCGCTGCGCGGCCGTCCGGTCTCCTCGGTCCAGGGGCGGCCCTCGGGCAGCAGCGCGAACCGGCCGCCGGCGGCGGCGAGTTCCTCGATGGGCTCGGCCACGTTGGGAGTCGCCGGGAGATGGCCGTGGTGCACGGCGAGCACGGTCTTGATGAGTCCGGCAC
>NZ_JBSFIK010000030.1:91519-116385 GCF_053597535.1 Streptomyces sp. NPDC001348
GCCGGCGGCGGCGAGTTCCTCGATGGGCTCGGCCACGTTGGGAGTCGCCGGGAGATGGCCGTGGTGCACGGCGAGCACGGTCTTGATGAGTCCGGCGATCCCGGCCGCGGTGTCGCAGTGCCCTATGGACGCCTTGACGGAGCCCACCGCGACGGGCGGGCCGTCCGGGCCGAGCGCCTCGGCCAGCGCCGTGATCTCGATGGCGTCGCCGAGCCGGGTGCCGGTGCCGTGGGCCTCCACATAGCCGAGGTCGGTGCCGCGCAGCCCGGCCGCGTGCAGCGCGTCGCGGATCACCCGGGCCTGACCCTCGATGCCGGGGGCGGAGTAGCCGATGCGGGCGGCGCCGTCGTTGTTCACGGCGCTGCCGCGCAGCACCGCGTAGACGGGGTCCCCGTCCCGTTCGGCGTCGGAGAGCCGGCGGAGCAGGACCGCTCCGGCGCCGAACCCGCCGACGGTGCCCGAGGCCCGCCGGTCGAACGGCCGGCACATCCCGTCGTCGGCGTAGAGGAAGCCGGGCCGGTAGCGGTAGCCGCCGTCGGAGGCCGCGTCGAGCGACACGGCCCCGGCCAGCGCGTAGTCGCTGTCGCCGCTGAGCAGGCTGCGGCAGGCGAGGTGGACCGCGTACAGGCCGGTGGAGCAGGCCGTGTCCAGGAGCAGGGCCTCGCCCCACAGGTCGTGGAGGTAGGCGAAGCGGGAGGCGACGAAGGTGGGGTCGGCGTTGACGACGTCGTCCACCCGGGCCGCGGGGTCGGTGGCGACGACCTTGGCGCACCCGGCGTACAGGCTGGTGCGGGCGGCGATGTCGGACAGCCGGAGCGAGGCGTCCTCCACCGCCGACCACAGCACCTCGTGCAGCAGGCCCTGCTGGGGGTCGCCGCCGCGCAGGTCCTCCTCGCTGAAGCCGAGCAGGCCGGGGTCGTAGGCGGGGCCGCCGGCCGCCATGCCCCAGCGCGCCACCTGCCTTTCGCCTCCGGGCAGTTCGGTGATCAGCGGGCCGGGTCCCTCGGTGAAGCAGTCCCGGCCGGCACGCAGGTTGTCCCAGAACCCGTCCAGGTCGAGGGCACCGGCGAACCGGGCCGCCATGCCCACCACGGCCACCGCTTCGCCGTCGGCGGTCGGGCGTGGCCGGGCCTCGGTGCGCGGGCGTGCCCCGGGCTCCGGCTGCTCGGTGGGGTCCGCGGCGCCGAGCAGCCGGGACTGGGCCCGCACGGTGGTGTGGCGCAGCAGGTCGGCGATGGACGGCTTGGTACCGGTCGCCCGGCGCAGGGCCACCTGGAGCCGGACGAGGAGGAGCGAGTGTCCGCCGACGTCGAAGAAGTTGTCGTCGGGACCGAACGGCCGTCCGCCGAGCACCTCGCTCCAGGCGGCGTGCACCGCACGGCCGGTGTCCGCCGCGCCGGGCGCGGGCGCCGGGGCGGTCAGGGGGGAGCGCTCCCGGGCCGCGGCCGGAGCGGGCAGGGGGGCGGCGTTCCCGGGGGGTTCGGGGCTCTCGGGGTTCTCGGGCTGCGGCAGCCGCTTCCGGTCGATCTTGCCGTTGGCCGTCAGGGGCAGCGCGTCCAGGGCCACGAGGTGGGCGGGGACGGCGAAGGGTGGCAGACAGGCGCGCAGGTGGCCGAGGACCTCGGTCCGGGCGTCGGGCCCGGCGAAGACGGCGTAGGCGACGATCTCCTTCTCGTCCCGGGCGTTGCGGCGGCTGGTGACGAAGGCGGCGGTGACCTGCGGGTGGGCACGCAGCGCGGATTCCACCTCGCCCAGTTCGACGCGCTGGCTGCGGATCTTGATCTGGTTGTCGGCGCGGCCGATGAACTCCAGCCGGCCCTCGGCGGTCCAGCGCACCCGGTCACCGGTGCGGTAGAGCCGGGCATCGGGGTCGGCGGCGAAGGGGTCGGGGCGGAAGCGCTCGGCGGTGCGCTCGGGGTCGCCGAGGTACTCCAGGGCGACGCCGCTGCCGCCGAGCACCAGCTCGCCCGGCACGTAGGCCGGCGCGAGCAGCAAAGGACCGTCGGCTTCGTCGAGGTGGTCGAGGTCGTCGAGGACGACGTACAGGCGGGTGCCGGGCACCGGGTGCCCGATGGGCACCGTCCTGGCACCCTGGGGGATCTCCTCGACGGGGTACCAGGTCGAGGTGAAGGAGTTCTCGGTGGGGCCGTAGCTGTGCAGGAGGGTGCCCGGACGCGCCCAGCGCAGGGCCTTGCGCAGGTGCGGGACGGAGACCAGCTCGCCGCCGAAGTACACCCGGCGCAGCGACTGGAGCAGGTCGGGGGCGTCCTCGATGATGCGGTTCAGCAGCGGGGTGGTGACCAGGAGGGTCGTGACGCCGAGGGCGCGCACGGCGTCCCGCAGGGCCGCCGGGTCGAGGACCAGTTCCTTGTCGAGGACGGCGAGCCGGGCTCCGTGCGTGAGGGCGCCCCAGATCTCGTAGGTGGCGCCGTCGAAGTTGAGCGGTGACAGGTGCGAGAGGGTGTCGTCGGGGCCGAGCGGCAGGAAGTCGGGGCGGTGCATCAGCCGCAGCACGCCGCCGTGGTGCAGGACGACGCCCTTGGGGCGGCCGGTGGAGCCGGAGGTGTAGAGGACGTTGAAGGGGCTGCGCGGCCCGGTGCCGGTGTCCGGCGGGGTGTCCGGCAGTCCGGCGGCGGCGCGCACGAGGCCGGCGGCGGTGCGCACCGGCACGCCGTCGGGGGCACGATCGGCTCCGGAGTCCTCGGTGATCAGCAGCCGGGGGCGGGCGTCGCCGAGGACGAGGTGGAGCTGGGCGTCCGGGTAGGCGGGGTCGAGCGGCAGGTAGGCGGCACCCGCCAGGGCCACCGCGAGCATCAGGGTGACGGTCCGCGCGCCGGGCGCCAGCAGCAGCGCCACCACGTCGCCCTCGCCGACGCCGGCCTCCCGCCGCAGCCAGTGGGCGGCGCGGGCGGCGTCGCGCACCAGGGCGCCGTAGGTGACCTGCCGGTCGCCGTGGACCAGGGCGACGGCGTCGGGGGCGCGCCGCGCCTGCGCGAGGACCAGCGCGGGCACGCTGGACGCCGGCATCGGCTCCGCTGCGGCGTCGGGCGCCGCGGCGGGCGCGTCCGCGAGGGCCGCGACCAGTTCCCGGCAGGTGGCCCCGGGCCGCTCCGCGGCGGCGAGCAGGCCGTCGAGCTGCCGTGCCATCAGCTCCGCCGAGGCGGGGAGGTAGAGCGCGGAGTCGTAGTCGATCCGCAGCACCAGCCGCTCGGGGTGTTCCCGGGCGGCCAGGGCCAGGTCGTACTTGGCCGAGGCGGTGTCCAGCGGGGTGATGTGCACGGTGGCGCCGGGCACCTCCCGCGGTGCGCCGGTGCGGGGCTGGTGCAGGAAGACGGCCGTGTACCGGGGGACGGTCGCCGCGGCCGGTTCGCCGCCGTCGGCGAACGCCTCCATGGTGTCCAGAACCTGCTCGCCCAGGCCCGCGGCGTAGGCGTCGAAGGTCTCGCCGGGTGTCAGGCGGCTGCGCACCGGCAGGACGCGGGTGAACAGACCCACCGCGTCCTCGGTCCCCGGCGCCTCGCGCCCGGCGAACGGCATGCCGAGGACGCCGTCCCGCTCCCCCGACCAGGCGTGCAGCAACAGGGTCCAGGCGGCGAGCAGGACCGTGGCCGGCGTGACGCCGTCCCGGACGGCGATCCGCCGCAGGGCGGCGAGCCGGTCCCCGGACAGCGTCCGCTCGGCCCAGGCCGCCGCGCCGCGCAGCCGGTCGTCGGCGCGGACCAGGTCGGGCAGCGGAGCGAAGGCGACGGGCTCCTCCGCCAGCAGGTTCTCCCAGTACCCGGCGGCCTCGCCGGACGGGGCCGGTGCGGCCGAGGCCGCCGGGACGGGCCGTGCCGCGGGCGGCTCCTGGCCGGCGTGCCGGGCTCGGTAGGCCGTCAGCAGATCGTCGGCGAGGACGTCCAGGGTCCGTCCGTCGGCGACGATGTGGTGCACCGTCAGGACCAGGACCGCGCCGTCGTCGTAGTGCAGGGCGTCGGCACGCAGCAGTGGTGCCGTCTCCGGGTCGAGGGGGCGCTGCGCGGCCTCGACGGCCTCGCGGCGCGCGGCGTCCGTGTCCGCGGAGCCGGCGCACCGGACGCTGCCGAGTGGCACGGCCGCGGCGGGCTCGGGCACGAACCGCAGCTCGCCCTCGTCGGCGTCGAACCGGCCCGCGAGCACCGGGTGGCGCACGAGGAGGTCGGCCAGGGCCTGCCGCAGCACGGCCGGGTCGAGGGCGCCCTCGAAGCGGAGCGCCACGGGCACGTTGTAGCGGCCGGACTCGGGCTCGCAGCGGTCGGCGAGCCATATCTCGGTCTGGGCGGCCGAGACCGGCGGGTGGTGGTCGGTGCTCACGCCCCGGCCTCCCCGGACCCGGCGGTGGCGTCCGCGGCGGGCGCGGCGAGTGCGGCGGCCAGCCCGCGCACGGTGGGGTTGCGCAGCAGGAGCCGCACCGGGAGCCGGCGACCGAGGGCGGCGCCGATCCGGCGCACGACCTGGACAGCGCCCATGGAGTGTCCGCCGACCTGGAAGAAGTGGTCCTCGTCGGTGAACTCGTCGTGGCCCAGGGCCTCGGCCCAGGCGTGGTGCACCAGTGCGGTGAGTTCTTCGGTGGTGAGCTCGTCGGTGGCGAGTTCGTCGGTGGCGAGTTCGTCGGTGGCGAGTTCGTCGGTGGTGAGTTCGTCGGTGCCGTGCACCGCTGCTTCTGTCGCCATAACGGCAGTCGTGTCCTTCGGTGGTCGTGGGCGGGGCCGTGCTGCGGGGGGCGGGCTACCCTTCCGGGACGAGGTCGCGGTAGGTCTCGTCCACGGCGTCCCACAGCCTCGGGAACAGACTCCGGTCGGCCATGGCCTGCACCCCCGCCGTGGAATGTCCGCGCAGGCTCTTGGGCAGGTCCTCGCGGACCGGTGGCTCCTGGCGGGACCGTCCGACGGCCTCGGCCGGCACCGGCACGGCGGCTTCCGGGTGGCCGCCCAGCTGTGTGCGGACCATGCGCAGGTGGTAGTGCTTCCAGCCGGCGACGGATCCGTCCAGGCGCAGCAGCGCCTGCCGGACCAGGGCCAGACCGGGCGTCCGGTCGCCGTCCTCGGGCGGTTCGAGACGGCCCTGCGCGGCGACGAGGGCCCGCGGGTGGAGGCCGGCCCGGTCGACGGCGGACTCCATCTCCCGGTACAGCGCGGTGGCCGCGCGGCGCAGGTTGCGGGCGCCGGGCGAGTCCAGTCCCGTGGTGTTCTCCGGGAAGGTCTCGCGCATCGTCAGCAGGCTCTCCTGGGGCAGGTGGTCCAGCAGGACGCGCACCGCGTGCACCGTGATCTCGCCCAGGTCGGCGGCGCGTTCCAGGAGCTGCGCGGCGAGCAGGTCGTCGTCGGCCCGAAGCGCGTCCGCGGCCCGCCGCATCTCGTAGTGCATGGCGCACCAGGCGTACTCGGTGATCAGGTGGACCGTCTGGAACAGCCGCTGGTCGGGGTGGACCAGCGTGTCCTCCGGGAGCAGCGCGGACAGGGCCTGGGTCAGCCGGGTGTCCTGCTCGTAGTTGCTGCCGCGGTCGTACTCGTATCGGAAGAGCGGGTCGTTCTCATCGGGGTTCATCACCCGACGGGCCGGTCCGGGCCGCCCGGTCTGGGCACGCTTGCTCATGGTGGTGGACGCCTCCGGAAAAGGTGGGGCTCCGTCGAGGAGCGGAGAGGGCGGGACGGGCGCGGTCAGCCGACCGGGGCGCGGTCAGCCGACCAGGGCGCTGTCGCGGTCGGCGGCGGGGAAGAGGCGGTTGCCCAGCACCGCGGCGAGGTACGGCACGCCCTGGGTGTAGCCGGTGCCGCTGCGCTCGCCGAGCATCCGCACGGCCAGCCGGTAGTGCGTCTGCTTCCACCGCTGGTGCACCGCCTCCAGCCGCGTGACGGCCGCGCCGAGCGCCGCGTCCGCCTCCGACGCCGGCGGGTACATGGCCGCGAGTTCGCGCCAGCTGCCCGCGACGGTGCGCCGTCCGCGCAGGATGCCGGCGCGCACGGCGGGTACGGAGGTGAAGGCCGGGGAGTCGAGGCGGGCGGTGGCAGGGGTGGAGCACAGTGACTCGAAGGTCTTGTAGCCCTCGGACTGGATGGCGCTGGCGCCCTCGGTGAAGTCGCGGAAGGTGCGGAACACCTCCGGCCGCATGGTGGCCAGCAGCGAGAACAGCGGCAGGGACTCCTTCAGGACGCCGGCGGCCGCGTCGACCAGGGCGGCGGCCTCCTCGGGCCGCTTCTCGTCGAGACACCGTACGGCCGTGGCGAGCGAGGCGGACATGAAGGAGAACGTCGTCTCGAAGGACTGCAGGGTGCGCAGGAACAGGTACTCGTCGTGCAGCACGTACACCGGCTGCATGCTGGCGGCGAGCGTCAACTCGTCGTGGGCCGTGGCGGCGCGCAGCACGGCGCGGGCCAGCGGGCCGCCGGGGGTACGGCCGGGCACGGCCGCGACCGCGGCGGGGTCGACGGTGCCGGGGGCCAGCACGCGCAGCGCCGCCGGCTCCATGACGCGCACGGCGAGCCGGACCCGCTTCGCCACCAGCTCGGCCTGCGGCGGGTTGCCGCGCGGGTCGGCGGGGTCGGCGCCCAGCGACCGCCGCTCGAAGCGCACCAGGTCGGCGAGGAGGAGCAGAAGCAGCTCGTCACGGACCCGGCGGGCCGTCTCCCAGGGGCCGGACACCGGCCGGGCGAGCAGGGGCAGGGCCGTGTAGCTGGGGTAGTCGTAACGGTCGTCGTGCTTGTCCAGGACGACGTCGAGGAAGGTGCGCAGGAACCGGGCCGACGGCACCGTCCCGGCGACCGGTACCGCGTCCTGCGGGACGGCGGGCAGGGTGTCCCGGATCGTGGCCAGGCGGTCGAGCAGCTCGACGGGGAGGAAGTGCTTGCCGACGGCGCGCAGGTGGCCGAGGAGGGTGGCGTAGGGGAAGGCGTACGGATCGGCGGTGTGCTGCCAGGCGTCGAGCGCGCGGACCGTGCCGGCGGGCGAGTGGGCCGGCGCCGGGGTCGCGGTGACGACGGGCGCGGCGTTCATCGTCCGGTCCCGTCGTCGGGGGCGGGCCATCGGCGGACGGACGCCGGGAGGGAAGCGTGAGCGGGCATGGGCGGGCCCCTCTCTCGGGAAGACTGGAAGGCGGGCGGAGACCGGCGGGGCCGCTTCGACGGGCCTGGCCGTGATCTCCGCTGCGACACCGATCCTCCGCTCGGCACCGCCCCCGGGACAGTCACCGATTCCCGGTCACGAACCCCCGGTCACGCGATCACGTGATAGCCGGGAGCGGCCGGCGCATGAGTCCACGCGGGCGAGGAGAAGGGGGGAAAAACAGAAAGAGGCCGTTTGAAAAACGGCCTCTCACCTGAAATGTTCGATCTTTCGAACAGTCGGGACGACAGGATTTGAACCTGCGACCCCTTGACCCCCAGTCAAGTGCGCTACCAAGCTGCGCCACGTCCCGATGCTCGTTGACCTGGGAATTCCCCGGCCGAAACGCGCATGGAAACCATACCGCACTCGGGTCGGTGGTCGCGCACTCCTTTGTCCGGGATCCATGGCTTGACCTCAAGTTTGGTTCAGGTTGCACGATCGTCCCATGACGATCACCGAGGAAGAGCGGCGCACGTACGCCTACGCGGACCTGCCGGAACTGATGAGCCTGATGACCGGCGACGAGAAACACGGACCGGCGGCGACCTCGACGCTGGACGTGCTGTGGGTGCTGTACGACCGGGTGCTGCGGGTCACGCCCGAGCGGATGGCGGATCCGGCCCGGGACCGGTTCCTGCTGAGCAAGGGGCACGGGCCGATGGCGTACTACGCCGTGCTGGCCGCGAAGGGCTTCCTGCCGGTGAAGTGGCTGCCGGGCTTCGGCGGTTACGACTCGCCCCTCGGTCATCACCCCGACCGGGTGCTGGTGCCGGGCGCCGAGATCGGCAGCGGGTCGCTGGGCCACGGGCTGCCGATCGCCGTGGGCACGGCGCTGGGCCTGCGCGCCCAGGGGCTCGACGAGCCGCGGGTGTGGGCGTTGATCGGGGACGCCGAACTGGACGAAGGCAGCAATCACGAGGCGATCGCCTTCGCCGGATCCACCGGCCTGGACCGGTTGCACACGGTCGTCGTCGACAACTCCTCCGCCAGTTACGCCCGGCCCGGCGGTATCGCCGCGCGCTTCGAGGCGGCCGGCTGGTCCGCCGTGACCGTGGACGGACGCGACCACGAGGCGCTGCACGCCGCGTTCACCGCGTCCCGTCCCGGCCGCCCGCACGTGGTCGTGGCCCGTGTCGAGCCGAAGTACGCCTGAACATCCGAAGCATCTGCCGCCTACCCCAGAAGGGCCTGCCCTCCATGGACACCATGCGTGACCGTTTCGCACCCGTCGTCTCCCGGCTGCTCGACGAGGACCCGCGGGTCGCGGTCGTCCTCGCCGACATCGGCGTGGACGCCTTCGCGCAGGCGTCGCGCCGGCATCCGGACCGGGTGATCAATGTCGGCATCCGCGAACAGCTCCTGGTGGGGGCCGCGGCGGGGCTGGCGCTCACCGGACTGCGGCCGGTCGTGCACACCTTCGCCAGTTTTCTCATCGAGCGGCCGTTCGAGCAGGTCAAGCTGGACCTCGGATACCAGGACGCCGGGGCGGTGCTGGTGAGCGCGGCGGCCTCCTTCGACTGGCCGGCCGGCGGGTACACGCACATGGCGCCCGGCGACGTGGCGCTGCTCGACACCCTGGACGGCTGGACCGTGCACGTCCCCGGCCACCCCGACGAGGCGGAGGCGCTGTTGCGGCACGCGGTCGCCGCCGGCGACGACAAGGTCTACGTCCGCCTGTCCGTGCAGGCCAACCGGCGGGGGCTCGCCGTCGACGGAGAGCGGTTCGTCACCGTCCGCGAGGGCCGTGCGGGCGTGGTGGTCGCGGTCGGGCCGATGCTGGACGCCGTGCTCGCCGCCACGGAGGGCATGGACGTGACCGTCCTGTACGCGACGACCGTACGGCCCTTCGACACGGCCGCGCTGCGTCGCGCCACCGAGGCGGCCGGCGCCGACGTGGTCCTCGTGGAGCCGTATCTCGCCGGCACGTCGACGGCCGCCGCGAACGACGCCCTGTCCGATCTGCCGCACCGGGTGCTGGGTCTCGGTGTGGGCCGACGTGAGCTGCGCCGGTACGGCACGCTCGAGGAGCACGTCGCCGCGCACGGGCTGGACGCGCCGGGCCTGCGGAAGCGGATCGGGAGCTTCCTCGGGGCCGCCGCGGCGACGCGGGGATGAGGCGGGGCCACCCCGGTCACTCCCCGGCCGGCCGTCCCAGTTCCGGGTGGGCCTCCAGCAGCCGGGGCGGGGCCGCCTGGCGCCAGGAGTCGGCCAGGATGTCGTGCAGTTCGCCCTCGTCCTCCAGGGCGGCGAGCCGGGCGCGGACCCAGGCGAACTGTGCCTCGTGACCGGCGATCCAGAACTTCTCCGGCTCGGCCAGCACGAGTTCGTCGCGTTCCTCCTTGGGGCAGCGCACGGCCATGGAGGACTCGTCCTCGGGCAGCGTGGCGAACATCTTCCCGGCCACCCGGAAGGTGGGCATGCTCCAGGCGGTCTTCTCCGTGGTGTCCGGCAGGGACAGGGCGATACGTCGTACGTCTTCGGCGTCCGGCATGCCCCGCACCGTAACCCCCGCCACTGACAGTCGGCCCCGGAGCAGCCGTCGGGCGCCCGCCGGACACGGGGTCAGGGAACCCTCACGTCCGCGCCGCCTCCCCCAGCGCCCGCAGCACCGGCCGGATCAGCGGGTGCTCCTCGGCCCCCCGCCGCACGGCGGCGAAGACGCGCCGGGTGGGGGCCACACCGTCGACGGGACGGACGACCACGCCCGTCAGGTCCATGCCGCGCAGGGCCGAGCGCGGGACGAGGGCCACGCCGACGTCGGCCGCGGCCAGCGCGACGACCGCGCGGAAGTCGTCGGAGGAGTGCTCGAGACGGGGCTGGAAGCCGGCGCTCTCGCAGGCCAGGACGACCACGTCGTGGCAGGGATTGCCGGGGTACGGGCCGATCCACGGGTCCTTGGCCAGGTCCGCGAGGGGCACCTCGGCGGTCCCGGCCAGCCGGTGGGTGACCGGGACGACGGCGTCGAACGGCTCGGCGTACAGCGGGACGTGGGTCAGCCGGGGGTCGTCGGCGGGCGGCGCCCCGCGGTACTCGACGGCGACCGCCACGTCCACCTGCCGGTCGAGGACCATGGGCAGGCTGGCGTCGCCCTCGGCGTCCTGGACGCGGATGCGGATGCCGGGCGCCGAGGAGGCGAGGCGGGCCACGGCCGGCGCCACGACCTCGGCGATGCCGGTCGCGAAGGCGGCCACGGTGACCGTGCCGGCCTCCCCCGAGCCGTAGGCGGCCAGCTCGGCCTCCGCGCGCTCCAGCTGGGCGAGGACCGCGTTGGTGTGACCGAGCAGGATCTCCCCGGCCGGGGTCAGCCGTACGCCCTTCGCACCGCGCTCGACCAGACGGTGGCCGGTCTCCTGCTCCAGGGCGGCCAGCTGCTGGGAGACCGCGGAGGGGGTGAGGTAGAGCGCGGCGGCCGCCGCCGTGACCGTGCGGTGGTCGGCCACCGCGCGGAGGATGTGCAGCCGCCGTGCTTCGATCATGCGGTCCAGTATCGCAAGGAAACCGCGCTGGTCAGGCCGCGAGCTCCGCCCGCGCCGCCACGAACGCGTCGACCGCGCGGTGCACGTCCTCGGTGGAGTGCGCGGCGGACAGCTGGACGCGGATACGGGCCTGGCCCTGCGGGACCACCGGGTAGGAGAACCCGATCACGTACACCCCGCGTGCGAGGAGCAGTTCGGCCATGCGGCCCGCCTTCGCCGCGTCGCCGATCATCACCGGCGCGATGGCGTGGTCGCCGGGCAGGACGTCGAAGCCCTCCTCGGTCATCCGGCGGCGGAACAGCGCGGTGTTCTCGTTCAGCCGGACCCGCAGGTCGTCGGCCGACTCCAGCAGGTCGAGCACCTTCAGCGAGGCCGCCGCGATCACCGGGGCGAGGGTGTTGGAGAACAGGTACGGCCGGGAGCGCTGGCGCAGCAGGGCGACGATCTCGGCGCGGGCGGCGACGTAGCCGCCGGAGGCGCCGCCGAGCGCCTTGCCGAGGGTGCCCGTGACGATGTCGACGCGGTCCATGACGCCGTGCAGTTCGGGCGTGCCCCGGCCGGTCGGGCCGACGAAGCCGACCGCGTGCGAGTCGTCCACCATGACCATCGCGTCGTAGCGGTCGGCGAGGTCGCAGATCTCCGCCAGCGGCGCGACGTAGCCGTCCATGGAGAACACGCCGTCGGTGACGATCAGCCGGCGCCGGGCGTCGGCCGCGTCCTTGAGCTTCGCCTCCAGGTCGCCGAGGTCGCGGTTGGCGTAGCGGAGGCGGCGGGCCTTGGACAGGCGGATGCCGTCGATGATGGAGGCGTGGTTGAGGGCGTCCGAGATCACCGCGTCCTGCGTGTCGAGGAGGGTCTCGAAGACACCGCCGTTGGCGTCGAAGCAGGAGGAGTACAGGATGGTGTCCTCCTGGCCGAGGAAGGCGGACAGCCGCGCCTCCAGTTCCTTGTGCACCTCCTGGGTGCCGCAGATGAACCGCACGGAGGCCATGCCGTAGCCCCAGCGGTCCAGGGCGGCGTGGGCGGCGGCGACGACCTCGGGGTGGTCGGCGAGGCCGAGGTAGTTGTTGGCGCAGAAGTTGAGGACTTCGCCGGGGCGGCCGCCGGCGGTGACGTTCACGGTCGCGGACTGCGGGGTGCCGATCACACGTTCGGGCTTGTGCAGGCCGGCGGCGCGGATCTCGTCGAGGGTGGCGCGCAGGTCGTCGCGCACGGAGTCGAACACGGGGAAGCTCCTGGGGGTGCTCGCGGAGGGGGCGTACGGAGAGGAGGTCACGCGGTCCAGTCGAGGATGACCTTCCCGCCGCGGCCGCTCGCCGCGTCGACGAACGCCGCCTCGAAGTCCCGGTGGTCGTACCGGCCGGTGATCACGGGCGCGAGGTCGAGGCCGCCTTCCAGCAGCACCGACATCGCGTACCAGGTCTCGAACATCTCCCGGCCGTAGATGCCCTTGATGGTGATCATCTTGGTGACGATCCGGGCCCAGTCGACCGGGAACTCCTCGGCGGGCAGGCCGAGCATGGCGATCCGGCCGCCGTGCGTCATGTTGGCGATCATGTCGCGCAGGGCCTCGGGGCGGCCGGACATCTCCAGGCCGACGTCGAAGCCTTCGCGCAGGCCCAGTTCCCGCTGGCCGTCGGCGATGGTGGCGCCGGAGACGTTCAGGGCGAGCGTCGCGCCGGTCTTGCGGGCCAGGTCGAGCCGTTCCTCGCTGACGTCGGTGATCACCACGTTGCGGGCGCCCGCGTGCCGGGCGACGGCGGCGGCCATCAGGCCGATCGGGCCGGCGCCGGTGATCAGCACGTCCTCGCCGACCAGCGGGAAGGACAGCGCGGTGTGCACGGCGTTGCCGAACGGGTCGAAGATCGCGGCGACGTCGAGGTCGACGGGCACGCGGTGCACCCAGACGTTGGCGGCGGGCAGGACCACGTACTCGGCGAACGCCCCGTCGCGGCCGACGCCGAGACCGACGGTGGCCCGGCACAGATGACGGCGCCCGGCGAGGCAGTTGCGGCACTTGCCGCACACCAGGTGGCCCTCGCCGCTGACCCGGTCGCCGATCCGGATGTCGGTGACGTCCCGGCCGGTGTCCACCACCTGGCCGACGAACTCGTGCCCGATCACGAGCGGGGTGCTGATCGCCTGCTGCGCCCAGCCGTCCCAGGACCGGATGTGCAGATCGGTGCCGCAGATCCCGGTCCGCTGGACCTTGATCAGCACGTCACCCGGCCCGACGGCGGGCTCGGGCACGTCCGTGAGCCACAGCCCGGGCTCCGCCTTCTCCTTGACCAGCGCCTTCAACGCTACGGCTCCTGTGTGTGCGGTCCCGGTCCGCGGGCGTGCCAGAGGCACCCGCGTCCGGGGAGAGGAGTGGATTCGCACAGCAATCTGCCGTACGACGGAGACCGGGTCCATCGAGGATTTCTTAAGCGGCGCCACAGCTCCGCTTCACATGAGCGTCACAGCGGAAGTCCGTCGTCCGCGCGCCGCTCGAGTCGTACGGCGAGTTCCGCGGCCCGCGCCTTGATGGCCTCCAGGCCCGCCTTCCCCCACGGGCGGGGGGTGACGTCGGCGACGCACACCGTACCCAGCGCCATCCCGGTGCTGTCGATGAGCGGCGCGCCGAGGTAGGCGTGGATGCCGTACTCGTCCACGACCGGATTGCACGCGAACCGCGGGTAGTCGCGGACGTCCTCCAGGACCAGTGCCTTGCGGCGCACCACCACATGGGGGCAGAACCCGTGCTCGCGCGGCAGCCGGCGGCCGGCGTCGGGCCGGGTGCCGTCGGCCTTCGGGCGCGGCCCGGCGGCCGGCGTGCGCAGCCCCGCGAAGAACTGTCCTTCCTCGCCTATGAAGTTGACCATCGCGTACGGCGCGTCGGCGAGCTCCGCGAGGTGCGCCGCGAAGGCGTCGAGGCCGGGCTCGGGACGCTCCCCCAGGCCGAGCCGGTCCAGCCGCCGGACGCGGGCGGGGGCCTCCCTGTCCTCCGGGGTCAGCAGCAGCCCCCTGACCGGGCGCGGCGGGTCGTAGCTCATGACCTGGCTCCCGGGGACATGGGGGCGCCGTGGCCGGGCACGCGCGCGGGGGCGTGGGCGATGAGATGGCGTACGAGGGTGAGCAGGGTCTGGACGCCGGAGGAGGAGATACGGGCGTCGCAGCGGACGACCGGGATCCGGGGGTCGAGGTCGATGGCGGCGCGCACCTCCTCGGGGTCGTAGCGGTGGGACCCGTCGAACTCGTTGACGGCGACGACGAAGCCGAGCCCGCGCTCCTCGAAGAAGTCGACCGCCGCGAAGCACTGCTCCAGTCGGCGGGTGTCGGCCAGGACGACGGCGCCGAGCGCCCCCTCGGACAGCTCGTCCCACATGAACCAGAACCGCTCCTGCCCGGGCGTGCCGAACAGGTACAGCACGTGCTGCGGGTCCAGGGTGATGCGGCCGAAGTCCATCGCCACCGTGGTCTCGACCTTGTTCTCGATGCCGTGGAGGTCGTCGGTCGCGGCGCTGACCGTGGTGAGCAGTTCCTCCGTGCTGAGCGGCGCGATCTCGCTCACCGCGCCCACGAAGGTGGTCTTGCCCACCCCGAACCCGCCGGCCACCAGGATCTTCAGCGCGGTGGGGAACGGGTCAGAGCTGTCGTCGTAGTCCATCGAGCACTGCCTCCAGAAGGGACCGGTCAGTGGGGTTGTGGTGGAAGGCGGGGGGCTTGGTGGTGAGCGCCCCGCAGTCGACGAGGTCGGAGAGCAGCACCTTGGTGACCGCCGCCGGGAGCCCCAGGTGCGCGGCGACCTCGGCGACCGGAACGGGCGCCCGGCACAGCTCCAGTGCCTGGGCGTGCTCGGGACCGAGGTAGCCGAGGGGGGTGGCTCCGGTGGCCATCACCTGCGACATCAGGTCGAGCGCGACGGTGGGCCGGGTACGGCCGTTGCTGACCGTGAAGGGGCGCACCAGCCGTCCGGCCGCGTCGTCGAGCCAGGGCCCGTCGCCGGCCGCGACCACGCTCAAGGCCTCGTCGCCGAGGGGTCGGCGGAGTGCCGGCGGGGCGCTGTCACCAGGTAGGGGCGGACGCTTTTGACCAGCATGGCCATCTCGTAGCCGAGCACGGCCGCGTCGGCCTCGCGGCCGGCCAGCACGGCGAGGCAGCTGCCGGAGCCCGCGGTGGTGACGAACAGCAGGGCCGAGTCGAGTTCGACGACGACCTGCCGGACCTCTCCCCCGTCACCGAACCGGACGCCCGCGCTGCGGCCGAGCGAGTACAGGCCGGAGGCGAGGGCGGCCATGTGGTCGGCGCTGTCGGGGTCGAGGCCGTGGACGGACCGCACGAGCCCGTCGCAGGACAGCAGCACCGCGCTGGTGGTGTGCGGTACGCGTTGGACGAGGCCGCTCAACAGCCAGTCGAGGTCGGATACCTGGGCGGTCGGCGCATCGCTCGCCATGGTGGATCGACTCCTTGAAGGACGAAGGTCTGGGGGATGTCTTGCGGATCAGGTCGGCATCGGCCGACGGTGCCTGGATTGCCGCGCCGGGCGGGGACGACGGGGGTGCCCCCGCGCGAGGCTGTTCGAGCGTGGGGGAGCGTGCGGCTGCAAGGCGGAGGAGGGCGACCACGCGGTGGGGTCCCCCGCTCGAGCGAAGTCGAGACTGCGGGGGGAGGTCATCCGGCCGGTGCGCTCCCGTCGGGCCGGAGACCGGTGTGGGTGCCGGGGGTGTGCGGGTGTGCCTGGGCCAGGAAGGAGACCGGCTCGGTACGGTCCGTCCCCGCCTGCCCCGCGTGGGCTTCGGCCTCCTCCAGGTGCTGCTGCGCCTCCGCCAGGCCGATCCCCCGCTGGAAGGCCGCCATCAGGCCGGGGTCGTGTCCTGCGAGGGTGTCGCCGTCCTGGCGGGGGGCCGGGCCGCCCCGCAGCTGGGGTGCGATGTGTTCCTGGGCGCGGCGCCGGGGGAGCTGGGGCTTCCCCATGGTGCCGCGCACCGTGCCGCCGCCGCGCGGGGCGGGGGACGCGCCCGCGTTCTCCGCGACGGTGCGTCGCTCGTCGGGCCGGATGCCGGGGGTGGCCCGCGCGGGCGTGGGCCGCGTCTCGTGGGCGCCGCGCACCGGCAGGGGTCCCGGTGCGTCGTCGTCCGTCCGGGCCGGTCCGCGGTGCGCGTGCCGTCCGGGACCGGCCGGATGCGCCGCGGCGCTGTCCTGGCGGCCGGGCTGCCGGACGGCACCGGGTCGGGGTCCGCCCCAGGACGCCCGGCCCGCCGATGTGTCCGGGGGGCCGGGCCTGGGCGGCTGCGGGGCGACCGGCGCGGGCGGGGGCACCGGGATCTGCCCCGTGGCCGCGTGTTCCGTGGCCGCGTGGCCCGTGGCCGCGTGGCCCGTGGCCGCGTGGCCCGTGGCCGCGTGTCCCGTGGCCGCGTGTCCCGTGCCCGCGTGGCCCGTGGCCGCGTGTCCCGTGCCCGCGTGGCCCGTGGCCGCGTGTTCCGTGCCCGCGTGGCCCGTGGCCGCGTGTTCCGTGCCCGCGTGGCCCGTGGCCGCGTGTTCCGTGCCCGCGTGGCCTGGGCCCGGCGTCTCGTCCGGCGCCGGGCCCAGGAGTTCCTGCGGCACGACGAGTACGGCCTGCACGCCCCCGTAGATGTTCGTCTGCAGCCGGACGGTGATGCCGTGCCGCCGGGCGAGCTGCGAGACCACGTAGAGGCCGATGCGCCCGTCGGCGAGCAGGCTGGCGACGTTGACCTGGTCGGGGTCGGCCAGCAGGGCGTTCATCCTGGTCTGCTCCTCCACCGGCATGCCGAGGCCGCGGTCCTCCACCTCCACGGCCAGGCCCGAGGTGACGAGGTTGGCGCGGAGCAGCACCTGGGTGTTCGGGGCGGAGAACAGCGTGGCGTTCTCGACGAGTTCGGCCAGCAGGTGGATGACGTCGGCGACGGCGTGGCCGCGCAGCCGGCCGTCGACGGGCGGGACCAGCCGGATCCGTGCGTACTGCTCGACCTCGGCGATGGCCGAGCGCAGCACCTCGGTCATGGAGACCGGGTGGCTCCACTGCCGCCGGGAGACGGCGCCGCCGAGCACGGCGAGGTTCTCGGCGTGCCGCCGGATGCGGGTGGCGAGGTGATCGACGTGGAAGAGGCCCTTGAGCAGGTCGGGGTCCTCGATCTCGCTCTCCAGCTCGTCGAGGATGGAGATCTCCCGGTGCACCAGGGACTGCAGCCGCCGGGCCAGGCTGACGAAGACCTCGAGCTTCTGTTCGCTGCCCGCCTGGGTGGAGAGCTGGGCCGCCTGGACGACGGCGGTGACGGCGCCGTCGTGGGCGCGGGCGAGGTCGGCGGCGAGCAGTTCGAGGTCGTCGGCGTCCTTCGGGGGTCCGGCGCGCGTCCCCCGCGGGGGCGGGTTCTCGCCGCGTCGCAGCGCCTCGACCAGGGTCCGCAGTTCGGCCTCGCCGCGGGCGGCGCCGCGGCGCAGTGCACCGACCCGGTCGCTCACCGAACGGGCGGTGCGGTCGGCGGCGACGGCGGCGATCAGGATGCCGGCGACGGTCACCGAGACCGCTACGGCGAGCACGGCCCACAGGGTCGGGCCGGGGCGGACTCCGGCGGAGCGCACGGTGACCAGGACGGCCGCGCTGGCGCTGAGGGCGACCGCGACGGGCGGCAGCACCGCGAGGCGCAGGAGCTGCGGCCGTATGGGGGTCTCGGGCAGTGCGGGAACGGGGCGGGCGACCGGCCGCCCGTGCCGGCCGCCCTCACGGCGGTCGGCACGCGCGGCCGGTGCGCGGAGGTGAGACATGGGTGTCCTCGTACTGGTCCTCGTACTGGTCCGTCGGGGCCGTTGCGGCCCTGCGTCGTGCGACGGACACTCACCGTAGTCGCCTCGGCATAACGCGCGGTGGCCAGTTGACAAAGTCCCCCGGAGATGGTCCCGCTCTGGTATGAGCTCTCGTACGACAGACCGATAACCCTCCCGGATCGTCCGGGTCTCCTCGGCGGCGCGAGTCGAACGCGGCGGCGTCGGGACTCCCGGCGGAAGCCCAGGGGCATCCCGTGGTGCGGAGCGTGCCCTGTCGGCTCGCCCGCACCGGGCCACCTGCCGCGTCACCGGTTCGAACGGTTACGCCACCGCGGCATGCACACCGATCACCCGCCAGGCGACGGAACTTGACGACAACTGAAAGGAATAGTCACCATCTTGACTGGTGATGAATATGCCCCCCTTCCGGCGACAGCCGAACAGCACTGCGCCATCCGCCAGTTCCGGCGCGGAGGTTGACCGTGAAGTCCGACGCGGGCCGGCGCCGGATCGCCGCCATCGCGGGCGAGCGGCTCAAGCGGGTCGTCGTACGTGACCCTCAGTCCGCGACCAGGCGCCGAGCGACCTTGCACGCCAGATCGTCACCTGTCAGGATGGTGATGTGAACCTCGATCATGTCTTCGTATGCGGAAACCCGGCCCTGGACTTCGCCGCGACGCTCCGGGCCCGCCGTTCGGTGTGCTTCGAGATGTTCGCGACACCCGACCGGCTGGACGCCTGGTACCTGGAATCCGGCATCGTGGACGCCCTCTTCCCCGCCGGGCAGCCCGACGTCGAGCAGGCCAGGGCCGTCCGGGAAGCCATCTACCGGCTGGTCACAGCACGCCGCCTCGAAGAGGACTTCGACGAAGAGGCGCTGGCGGTGGTGAACGCCGCGGCCCGCGAACCCGCCGCGGCGCCGCAGCTCACCCCGTCCGGACGGTGGACCGAGGCGACGCCGGCGGAGGCCCTGTCCGCCGTCGCACGGCAGGCCGTCGAGCTGCTGAGCGGCCCGGACGTACCCCTGCTCAAGGAGTGCGGCAACCCGGAGTGCACCCGCATCTACATCGACCGCTCCCGGGGCATGCGACGACAGTGGTGCGGCATGGAGTCCTGCGGCAACAAGATCAAGGCAGCCGCGTACCGCGCCCGCAAGAAGAACGCCGACACGGTGCACGCCCACTGAGGACTCGCAGACATCGCCGTCGGATGAACGGCCTGGATACCATGCGCAACGTCATCCACCGCGTAGGGAGTGAACGGTTGTGTCCAGCCCATCAGCCGCCACGCTCCGGTTGCGTTACATCGAACAGGCCGCGTCGGACCTGGAGGCGAATCGCCGTCGGCAACAGGAGCTGACCGAGCAGATCAGGATGTTGAAACAGGAGGAAGCCCTCCTGGTCGACATCCTCGCCCTCGCGGAACGCCACGAGGCGTCCACGGACACACCACCGCCGACGGAGCAGGCACGGGAGCCGCAGTCAGCGGCCACCGGTGCCCGGCCCGGCAAGGGCACCCTGAAGACGCGGGAGACCCTCGCGCGGGGGAAGTCGCCTCAGCCTCTGCTCGGTGACCTCCTCACGGACCTGCTGGGCACGTACGCCGAGCCGCGGCCGGCGAAGGAACTGCGCGACGAACTGATGGAGAAGCATCCGGACCGGACGCCTTCGCCGCAGGTCGTGCGCAACACCCTGGAGTCACTCGTGGCGAAGGGCCGCATCCGGCGCCACAAGCGGAAGCGGTCGGTGACGTACTCGCTCGTCAAGCCTGCCCGGTAGAAGAAAGAAGCCGGGCGCGGACCGCCACCCCTGGTCAACGGTCGCCGTCCGGTCAGCCCTCTCCCACCAGGTCGAGGTCGTCGGGCGACGCCGCCGGAGTGATCGCCGGAGCGATCTCCGGGACGGGCCACTCGCGGTTCAGCGGCAAGGACACGTCCCGCCACCAGGGGCGCGTGGGGAGGTCACCCGCGGGCTCGAAGGGCCGGCCCGGAACGGGGACCGCGACCGCCTGCCCCACCGCACCGCCCGCGGCCAGCGACCACTCCCCCGGCTCGGCCCAGGGATGCACCGAGAGGTTGAAGGTGCCCCAGTGGATCGGCAGCATCACCCCGGCGGCTCGACCGCCCTGCAGGTCGAGGTGGGCGCGCATGCCCTCCTCGGGTGTCATGTGTATGTCCGGCCAGAAGTCGCTGTAGGCGCCGATCTGGATCATCGTGGCGTCGAACGGGCCGTGGTCGGCTCCGATGTCCCGGAAGCCGTCGAAGTACCCGGTGTCACCGCTGTGGTAGATCCGGTGCTCGGCCCCGGCGACGGTCCAGGAGGCCCAGAGGGTGTGCTGGGTGTTGCGCAGGCCGCGGCCGCAGAAATGGCGGGCGGGGGTGGCGGTCAGCGTGAGGCCGCCGACCTTGGCCGCCTCGTGCCAGTCCAGCTCCCGCAGCCGGCCCTCGGACACGCCCCACTGTTCGAGGTGGGCGCCGACCCCGAGCGGTACGGCGAAGAGGGTGTCCGTCCCGGCCAGTGCCTTGATCGTGGGCATGTCCAGGTGGTCGTAGTGGTCGTGGGAGATGACCACGACGTCGACCGGGCCGAGCGCGGCCAGGGGCAGCGGCACCGGGTGCAGCCGCCGGGGTCCGGCGAACGGGAACGGGGAGCAGCGCTCGCCCCAGACGGGGTCGAACAGCACGCGCTGCCCGTCGATCTCCGCGAGCACGCTGGAATGCCCGGTCCAGGTCAGCCTGAGGCCGGTGGCGGGCGGCCGGCTGAGGTCGGCGACGGTGGTGGGATGCACCGGGACCGTGCCCTGCGGTGAGCGCCGGGGGCGGGTGTCCTTGTCGAAGAAGACCTTCGCGAAGTCCAGGGCGGAGCCGGAGGGCCGGGTCCGGGCGGGGCCTCCGGGGTTCTGGAAGACTCCGTCCTTGAAGTGGGGGGATCTGCGGATGCGCGCGAGACGCTCACCGCCGGGATCCGCGCCGAAGGCCGCCGGCCGCAGCGCGCGGAGCCCGGAGCTCAGGGAACCCAATCCGGTCACGGTACCTCCAGGTGGAGTCGACGAGGTCATCCATTATGGTCGGCCGCCCCGGCGACCGGGGGCGGCCGGGGTCCGGTCACGCTTGCCCGCCCGCCGGAGCCCCGATAGCGTCGGACCCTTCCCCCTTACTGACCACACGTTCAGTAGCCTTGAGGAGCCCGCATGACGACCCCCCTGATGTCGCTGGTCTGGACCGACCACGTCACCGGACGCCAGGGGTTCCTGGTCGTCGACCGGCTGGTGCGGGGCGTGGCCAGCGGGGGCCTGCGGATGCGTCCCGGCTGCACCCTTCAGGAAGTGACCGGGCTCGCGCGCGGCATGACGATGAAGGAGGCCCTGCACTACGACCCCGGGAGCCGGTACGTGCCGCTGGGCGGCGCCAAGGGCGGCATCGACTGCGATCCCCGGGACCCGGGGGCGTACGGCCTGCTGGTGCGCTACCTGCGCGCGATGCGGCCGTACATCGAGAGCTGCTGGACCACCGGTGAGGACCTCGGTCTCACGCAGGACCTGGTCGACCGGGCGGCGGCCGAGGCGGGGCTGGTGTCGTCCGTCCAGGCCGTGTACCCGCTGCTCGACGACGAGGCGGCGGCCCGGCGGCGGCTGGCGGAGGCCTTCGCCGTCGAGGTGGACGGCATCGGCCTGGACGAACTGGCCGGCGGCTGCGGGGTGGCCGAGTCGGTGCTCGCCGCCCTGGACCGGGCCGGGGTGCCCCGCGCGGGGACACGGGTGGCGGTCCAGGGGCTGGGCACCATGGGCGGGGCCACCGCGCGTTTCCTCGCCCGCGCGGGGCTGCGGATCGTGGCCGTAGCGGACATCAAGGGGACGATCGCCAACCCGGCCGGTCTGGACGTCGAGGCGCTGCTCGCCGCGCGGGACGCCTACGGCACCGTGGACCGCGCCGTCCTGCGGCCCGGCGACCGCGAACTGCCCGGCGGGGCCTGGCTGTCCGCCGAGGCGGAGGTGCTGGTCCCGGCAGCGGTGTCGTACGCGATCGACGCGGCCGGCCAGGACCGGATCACCGCACGCTGGATCGTCGAGGCGGCCAACATGCCGGTGCTGCCGGAGGCGGAGCAGGCACTGTCCGCGCGCGGGGTGACCGTGCTGCCGGACGTGGTGGTCAACTCCGGTACGAACGCCTGGTGGTGGTGGACGCTGTTCGGGGACGTCGGCCCGGACGCGGAGGAGGCCTTCGCCCACATCCGGCGCTCGATGCGCGCCCTGGTCGATCTGATGCTGGCGCGCGCGGAGGCCGACGGGACGACTCCCCGGGCCGCCGCGCACGCCATCGCGGCCGACCGGCTGCCGGTGATCACGGAACGCTTCGGGTGGTACCGCTGACCGGACGGCCGGACCGTGTCGTTGCGGTGCCCGGGAGACCGATTAGGGTGACCGCGTGGCGAGAGTGCGGTTGAGCGTGGCGGAACGGCGGGAGGAACTGCTGCGGGCCGCCGTCGAGCAGATCGAGGCGCGGGGCGTGGCGGCGGTGCGGATCGCCGACGTGGCCTCGGCACTCGGGGTGAGCAACGCGCTGGTGCTCTACCACTTCTCGACGAAGGAGAAGCTGGTCGCCGCCGCCTTCACGCACGCGGCCGAGGGCGATCTGGCGCATCTGCGGGGGCTGCTGGGGCGCCGTACGTCCGCGCTGCGCCGGCTGCGGGCCGCGGTGCGCTGGTACGCGCCCACCGGTCAGGCCAAGGGCTGGCGGCTGTGGATCGAAGGCTGGGCGGTGGCGCTGCGCGAGCCCGCCCTGCGGGAGGTCACCCGGGATCTCGACCGGCAGTGGAAGGCGGCGATCGCCCAGGTCATCACTGAGGGCGTCGAGGCGGGAGAGTTCGTCTGCGCGGACCCCGCCGCCGCGGCCCTGCGTCTGACGGCCCTGCTCGACGGCCTCGCCGTCCAGTTGACCTCCTACGCGGGCGCGGTGTCCCGGTCCCGGGCCCAGGACTGGGTGGACGAGGCACTGGCCCGCGAACTCGGCGTGGACCGGGCCGCGCTGACCCGGCGTTAGGACCTGTCCGGCGGATCATGCCGCAGACGCGGGGTTTGGCACGCCCTCCCCCACTCTCGGCTGCGCTCGAGCGGGTGGTGCCCCCACCGGCGTTGTCGTCGGTTGCCGACTCCCCCACTCTCGGCTGCGCTCGAGCGGGGGGGACCCCCATCGCGTCGACGCCCTCCTCCGCCTTGCAGCCGGACGCACCAAACCCCGCTCACCAGCGCCGATGAGGCACCGCCCGTTTCCTGCGACCTGATCCGCCGGACAGGCCCTGGCGCTCCGGGCGGGGCGACCGCGGGCCCCGCCCGGAGCCCCGGTCAGGCCACCGCGGCGATGCGCATCCTGATGTCCTCCGGGGACAGCGCGCCCTTGGCCGTCACATGGTCGCCGGAGGACTCGCCGCGCAGGCGGCGGCCGATCCACGGGACCAGGTACTCGCGGGCCCAGTGCACGTCGTCGCGGCGGATGTCGAGGGTGCCCCGGACCGGGAGCGGGGGCCAGGGCTGCTCCGGGTCGGCCGGGACCTCGAGGCCGAGGACCTGGCCCGCGCGCAGCGCCACGCGGGTGTGCCCCTCGGGTGAGAGGTGCAGCCGGTCGTGGTCCCAGGCCCGCCGGTCCTGCACCGCCCGCAGGGACCACAGGTCCAGGACGGGACAGCCGTACCGGTCGGCGATGGCCCGGACATGGCCGTTGTACGTGGCGATCTTGCCGCGCAGATGCTTGAGCACGGGCACGCCACGTGTGTCGAAGCCGGTCGTCACCATGACCGTGCCGGCGACGGATGCGAGCTGTGCCACCGCTAGCTCGAAGCGCTCGGCCACTTCGTCGGGATCGGTGCCGGGGCGGAGGATGTCGTTGCCGCCCGCGCAGAAGGACACGAGGTCCGGGGCGAGTTCGACGGCTCGCGGGAGCTGGTCCGCCACGATCTGGTCGAGCAGCCTGCCCCGCACCGCGAGGTTCGCGTACCTGAAGTCGCCCTCGGGCCGCCGGTCCGCGAGCAGCACCGCGAACCGGTCGGCCCAGCCGACGAACGCCCCGTCGGGGCCAGGGTCGCCCACGCCCTCGGTGAAGCTGTCCCCCACCGCCACGTACGACCCGATCACTGATCTGTTGTCACTCTTCGAATCGTCTGCCACGTCGGACCATGATTCACCTTCCGATGTGACCTACGCGACCGTAATAAAGGCTTGACGGACGGTGAGATAACCCACTTTCCCGACATGCGCCAGACGGGAATACGCCATCGTGGGACGCACCGAAGGCCGGACCCGGGGATCAGGGGTCCGGCCTTCGGCGGCCTGAGCGGCCCGCGCATCAGGCGACGGCGACGCCGTGCGAGCGGAGGTAGCCGACCGGGTCCACGTCCGAGCCGTAGTTCGGGGTGGTGCGGATCTCGAAGTGCAGGTGCGGGCCGGTCACGTTGCCGGTCGCGCCGGAGAGACCGAGCTGCTGCCCCACCGTCACGGTCTGGCCGGCCGAGACGGAGAGGGAGGACAGGTGGCCGTACTGCGCGTAGTGGCCGTCGGCGAGCCTGATCACGACCTGGTTGCCGTAGGCGCCGCCCCAGCCGGCGGAGACGACCGTGCCCGCCCCCACGGCCTTGACCGGGGTGCCGGTCGGGACGACGAAGTCGACGCCCGTGTGGTAGCCGCTGGACCACATGCCGCCCGGCACGTGGTAACCGGTGCCCATGGTGGCGCCGACGACCGGGAGGGTGAAGCCGGTGGAGGCGGTCGAGGCCGCGGGGGAAGGCGTCTTCGAGCGGGTCGCGGAACGGGGCGTGGACTGCGAGGCGGAGGGCCGGGTGGACGTGGCGGACTCGGTGCCGGTGCGCGCGGCCCGCTCGCCGATGCTCAGCTTCAGACCAGGGTGGATCAGGGAGGGATCACTGCCGACGGCCTCGCGGTTGTCCGCGTAGAGCCGGTGCCATCCGCCGCTCACGTTCTGCTCGTCGGCGATCTTCGAAAGGTAGTCACCGGCCCGCACCGTGTAGGTGTGCACGCCCGAACGGGGCGCGGAGTTCTCCTGCCGGGCCACCGGCACGGTCCGGGCGGTCTGCTCCGCGGCGGACTCCTTGGCGGTGGCCGCCGTGGCGGCATGGGCGCCACCGGCTCCCATGAGGGGCAGGGCCAGCGCGGCGCCGCCGGTTCCGGCGACGGCGAGCGAGCGGGTGAGACGCCGGTTCTTGGGACGGCGGTGCTTACCCTTCGCGGGCATGGCGAGTTCCTCTCCGGCGCCTGCGAGGTGAGCTGTCGGGTTCGGGCTGGAGCTGCCCGGCCGCGCGCGGGGCGCGGCTTCACCCCCAGGGGGTGTCTTGCGGATCATGCCGGGGTCGCGGGGCCTGGCACGCACTCCCCCACTCTCGACTTCGCTCGAGCGGGAGGGGCCCCCACCGGCGTTGTCGTCGGTTGCCGACTCCCCCACTCTCGGCTGCGCTCGAGCGGGGGGACCCCCATCGCGTCGACGCCCTCCTCCGCCTT
>NZ_JBSFIK010000031.1:0-34996 GCF_053597535.1 Streptomyces sp. NPDC001348
CGCTCACGTCGATGCCGGACTCGGCACCCGCCGCGAGCACCGGTTCCGCGTCGACGCCGGTGAGCGGCAGGACCCGGAGCCGGGAGCCGGCCAGCCGCGCCGCCGCCCGGGCACCGTCCAGGCCGGCCAGGTCCCAGTACGCCTCGGCCACCGGGTCGGTGCCCGTCGCCGGCAGGCCGGCCTCCACCGGGGCGGGGCTGCCGAAGCGGAGCAGCCCGGCCTCGCTGAGCAGGCGCAGCCCGTCCTGCGCCTCCTCGGCGGTTAGCGCGGGCGCCGCGCCCTGCAGGATCTCGGCGAGTGACCGGGAGCCGTCGAGCAGCGGGACGAGCACATCGGCGAGGGCGCCGTGCAGGGTGGTGACTCCCCGGCGGGAGACCAGGTAGGTCGCCTCGCCGGGGACGGTCGCGGGACGCAGGTGGTGCCTGAAGCCCACGAGGGTTGAGCCGTCCTGTAGGGCGGCCGGTCCGGATCTCCTGGTGTGTGGCGATCCGGAAGTCATATCCAGGACCCCGCGACCGCGTCACCCGCACCCGCCACGAGAGCCGCCGTCTCCGCACCGGAGGCATCGGCGGGGGCGGTCTGGACGCAGTAGGTGAACTGGGCGGTGTCGGCGGGGGCGGTCTGGACGCAGTAGGTGAACTGGGCGGTGTCGGTGGGGGCTTCCTGGACGCAGTAGGTGAACTGGGCGGTGTCGGTCGGGACTGCCTCGGCGCAGTAGGTGAACTGGGTGCTTTCCGTGCGGACCGCCTCGGCGCAGAACGTGAACTGGGCGGTGGCGGCGGGTGCCGCTTCCAGACCGTAGGTGAACAGTCTGGTCGTGCCGGCGGCGTGGTCGAGGGTGGTGACCACGAGGAGCGGACGGGTGGCAGCTGCCTCGGTGGTGCGCGCCGAGTGGGAGGTAGCGGGGTTGGCGCTGGCGTGGCTCATCGGAGAAGTCCTCACTGACGTGGGCGGCTGGTGCTCCAATGGCCTGAATTCTTGGCCAGTGAGGGCTTCTCGGACAGTGTCCGGTTCACCGGTGACGGGTGAAGTTCTCACCCAAGCGGAGGCTCCAGCTCCGCCATCCGCCGCTTGAGCGGTTCCCACCAGCTTCGGTTGTCCCGGTACCACCGCACGGTTTCGGCCAGCCCCTCCTCGAAGCTCCTCCGCGGTGAGTAGCCCAGCTCCTCGCGGATCTTGGTGCAGTCGACGGAGTAGCGGCGGTCGTGTCCCTTGCGGTCCTCGACGTGTTCGACGCTGTCCTCCCAGTCGGCGCCGCACGCCTTGAGCAGCATCTCGGTGAGTTCCCTGTTGGAGAGTTCGGTGCCGCCCCCGATGTTGTAGATCTCGCCCGCGCGGCCCCGGGTGCGGACCAGTTCGATGCCCTGGACGTGGTCGTCGATGTGCAGCCAGTCGCGGACGTTGCCCCCGTCGCCGTAGAGCGGGACCTTCCCGCCGTCGAGGAGGTTGGTCACGAACAGCGGGATGACCTTCTCGGGGAAGTGGTGGTGGCCGTAGTTGTTCGAGCAGCGGGTGACGCGGACGTCCAGGCCGTGGGTGCGGTGGTACGACAGCGCGATCAGGTCGCTGGAGGCCTTCGCGGAGGAGTACGGCGAGTTGGGCCGCAGGGGGTGGTCCTCGGGCCAGGAGCCCTCGTCGATCGAGCCGTACACCTCGTCGGTGGAGATGTGCACGAAGACCTTGATGCCGGCCCGGTGCGCCGCGTCGACGAGGGTGTGGGTGCCGACCACGTTCGTGCGCACGAACTCGGCGCCGCCGTCGATCGAGCGGTCCACGTGCGACTCGGCGGCGAAGTGCACGACCTGGTCGTGCTCCGCCATCAGCTTTCCGACCAGCTCGGGGGAGCAGATGTCGCCCTGCACGAAGGAGAAGTCGGGATGCGACCTGACCTCGTCGAGGTTGGCGGGATTGCCCGCGTAGGTCAGCTTGTCCAGGACGGTGATCGCGACATCACCGGGGCCCTCGGGGCCGAGCAGCGTACGGACGTAGTGGGAGCCGATGAATCCGGCGCCGCCGGTCACCAGGATGCGGGTCTTGGTCGTCATGACAGTACCGGTGCCTCACCGTGGTCGGACAGGGTTCGGGTGGCGGTGTACCGGTCGACGGGCAGCGGATGCCCGGCGAACCGGTGCATGGACCCCCTCGCTGCGGCGAGCACGGCCGGGCCCACGAGGCCGGTGTCGCCGAGCACGGCCGCCAGGGGCCGGTCGGTCGGTTCCGTTGTCATGCGGTGCCTCCCAGGGTGGGCGGATGGATGCGGTGCGGCCGGGACGCGGGGGGCGTCTGTGGCGGTGCGGGCTCCGGGATCTGCCGGGCCCCGCCGAACTCGATGGTGGCGCCGTGCGATCGGGCGCGGGCGGAGAAGTGCTGGAGGCCGCCTCGCCCCGGGCGACGTGGCCGCGACTCGACCGGTGCTCGAGCACGGCTGCCTAGCCTCGGCGCGATGGCTTGCGCGGGGTCCGTATCGGACCGCGCTTCGTCACCGACCGCGCGACGAAGACCGTTGCCCCCCATGGTGAAGTCGGAAGGAAATCCCTGAATGAGTACTGACAAAGTCGCCGCCGGCGGCGGTGCGGCCGGGGCGGGGAAGTCCCCGGGCACGGCCACGCTGATCACGGGCCTGATCGCCTTCATGGCGGGGCTCGACAATCTGGTGGTCGTCACCGCGCTGCCCACCATCAGGGAAAAGCTCGGTGGCAGCCTGGAAGAGCTGGAATGGACGGTGAACGCCTACACGCTGTCGTTCGCCGTGCTGATGATGTTCGGCGCGGCTCTCGGTGACCGGTTCGGGCGCCGCCGGGTGTTCGTCGGAGGTCTGCTGCTGTTCACGGCGGCGTCGGCCGCGGCCGCCATGGCACCGGGCATCGGCGAGCTGATCGCCGCCCGTGCGGTCCAGGGTGCGGGTGCCGCCATCATCATGCCGCTGTCCCTCACCCTGCTCACCAGCGCCGTACCCGCCGCGAAGCGGGGCGCCGCCCTCGGTATCTACGGTGCGCTCAACGGACTGGCCGTCGCCGGCGGCCCGCTGGTGGGTGGCGTCGTGGTGGAACACATGTCCTGGCAGTGGATCTTCTGGATCAACGTGCCGGTGGGCCTGCTGCTCGCCCCCGCCGCCTGGCGCGGTCTGGCCGAGAGCCGTGGCCCGAACAACCGCCTGGACGTGCCGGGCACGGTCCTGGTCAGCCTCGGCATCTTCGGCGTCGTCTACGGCCTGGTCCGGGCCAACGGCCACGGCGGCTGGGGCGCCGCGCAGGTGATGGGCCCCATGGTGGCGGGCGTCGTGCTGGTCGCCGCGTTCGTTCTGTGGGAGCGGCGCAGCAGCGCGCCGATGCTGCCCATGGGCATGTTCCGCAACCGGGCCTTCAGCGCCGTCAACGTCGGCGGCCTGCTGATGTCCGTCGGTATGTTCGGCGTGGTCTTCCTCATCACGCAGTTCATGCAGACCATCCAGCACCACACGCCGACGGAGGCCGGTGTGCGGATGCTGGCCTGGACGGCGATGCCGCTCCTGGTGGCGCCCTTCGCCGGCATCATGTCGGACCGGATCGGCGGAGCGCCCGTGGTGGCCTTCGGACTGGTGCTGCTCGCCGCCGGGTTCGCCTACTTCGCGCTGGTGATGAGCCCGGACGTGTCCTACGTCGAGCAGCTGCCCGGCTACCTCCTGGGCGGTGTGGGCGTCGCCTGCTTCTTCGCCCCGCTCCTCAACCTGACGATGAGCTCCGTCGACGTCTCCGAGCAGGGCATCGCCTCCGGCGCGACATCGGCCACCCGCGAGGTGGGTTCGGCGCTCGGCGTGGCCGCCCTCACCAGCGTCTTCACCCACAACGGCGGCTACGCGTCCGGTCAGGACTTCGTCGACGGCTTCGTGCCCGCGCTGTGGGTCGGCGCGGCGGCCGTCGCGTTCGCCGCGGTCGTGATGTTCTTCGCCGGCCGGCCCTCCGCCGTGGGGGAGCAGCACAGTGCCGAAGCGGGCGGCGCCGAGCCGGTCCTGGACGCCGTCGAAGCGGCCCCGTCGGCCACGCGCTGACCTCTCGCAGGCCGCCCGCGGCCCCACACGACGGCGTGTGGGGCCGCGGGAATTCCGTCATCACGTCAGCACGTCAGCACGTCATGTCATCCGTCATCACGCCACCGGCAGAAAGGCCGTGCGAGACATGAGGGTTCTCTTCGCAAGCCTCGGAAACTACGGACACGTATTCCCCCTGGCGCCACTCGCCCAGGCGGCACAGGCTGCCGGGCACGAGGTCTGGTTCGCCACCAACGAGCAGTTCCACCCGATCCTGGAGAAGGCGGGGCTGCGGCCGGCCACCAGTGGGCTCACCGTTCCCGAGGCGTTCATCGAGGCGGCCGGCGGCCAGGCGTTCCTGGAGGCCAACGGCGGTGCCGTACAAGCCAGTGATGTTCCGCCCGAGGTGCTGGCAAGCCTGGCCGTCAAGGCGTTCGGCTCGGTGCTGCCGCGCAGTGTGTTCGCGGACCTCACCCCGGTCATCGACTCCGTCAGGCCGGACCTGGTCGTCTACGAGAGCCTCAACCCCGGCGCCGGCTTCGCGGCCGCGGCGGCCGGTGTGCCCGCCGTGTCCCAGAGCATCGGCCGGGTCTCGTCCGATCCGCTGATCCCGCAGGAGCTGTTCGCCACGGCGAGCGACCTCGGGGTGGCCGACAAGATCGGCCAGGATCCGACCCTGGGCAACCCGTACATCGACATCTGCCCTCCTGTCGTGCAGAACCAGGAGTTCCTGGCCTCGGGTGCCCAGGTGATCCACCAGCGGCCCGCCCCCTTCACCGAGCCGGGCGAGCTGCCCGCGAGCGTCACCCAGGGGGAGGGACCGCTGGTCTATCTGAGCTTCGGCACCGTGGTCGGCTCCGCGCAGCTGCTGCGCACCGCGATCGACGGCCTGCTGCCGTTGGACGTACGGGTCCTCGTCGCGACGAGCGCCCTGGTGGACCCGGCCGAGCTGGGCGAGCTGCCGGACCGGGTCGTAGCGCTTCCCTGGGTGCCGCAGCCCGAGGCACTGCGGCACGCCACCGCCATCGTCCACCATGGCGGTCATGGCACCACGCTGGCCTCATTGGCCGCGGGGCTGCCCCAGCTGATCCTGCCGAAGGAGAGCGACGGCCTCGGCAACGCGCCCGCGGTCAGCGCGACCGGAGCGGGCCGCATGCTGCTCGGCGAGGACGTGACCGCCGAGGCCGTGGAGTCCGAGGTGCGCGCCCTGTTGACCGACGGTGCGCACCGGGAGGCCGCCCGCCGGGTGGCCGACGGGATCGCGGCCCTGCCCGGGCCGGCCGACACGGTCGCGCGGTTCCCCGAGTTCGTCGGCTGACCGCCCCCCGGCACACCGTGCCCCGCGCTCGAGGCGAGCGCGGGGCACGGTGCGTTCGGGCGCGTGACGCACGCTGAAGTACCGTCAGCCGGCCGTCATGCGGTCCACCAGGTCGTGCCAACCCCGTTCCAGCCGCGGCAGGGGCACCCCGCACTGCCGGGTCAGATGGTGGATCAGGACCGGACTGAGGTAGCCCAGCAGCGTGTGAGCGAGGAGATCGTGGTCCGCGTCCGGCAGGGCCTGGCGCAGCAGCAGCGTGACATGGCCGTGGTGAACGCGGCGGGCCGGCAGCGAGTACCGGCGTTCCGGGTCGGGCTCGGCCGCCAGTTGCAGTTCCAATTCGTCGACGCAGCGCCGCAGCATCGTGATGCCGAACGCGCGCAGCCGCTCCACGGGCGGCGCGCCGGGGCCGAGCGGCGGGGGCCCGGTCATGAACGCGGCCTGCATCCTCTGCTCGGAGTCGTCGAGGAGCGCCGTCAGCAGACCGGTTCGGTCCCCGAAGCGACGGAAGACCGTCCCCTTGCCCACCTGCGCCGCGGCCGCCACGGCCTCCATCGTCACCCCGGCCGCGCCGTGCTCGGCGATCAACCGGGCGGCGGCCTCCAGCAGACGGGCCCGGTTGCGGGCCGCGTCGGCGCGCAGACACGGCTCGTCGCCGCGGGGCTCGGGCCGAAGCAGCGCCGGGTGCTCGCCGACGCCCTCCTCGGATTCCGGACAGGGCGGCACTAAGACATCGTCTGCGCTGGGCATGAAATCACCGTAGGCCAAGGGAAACACGACCGGACCGTGATTCGGTCACAGCGGGCGGTGCCGGCCGCTCCAGGAGCGGCTCTCGAGGGGTTCCGTGCGACTCCGGGCCGGTGCGCGCAGCGCTGCCGGGCGGCGGCGATGAGCAGCGCGCCCGGAACTCCGGACCACCGGGCAGGGGCACAGCGCACAGCAGGATTCAAGGTTGACTCAAGACCAGCTACCACCCGGCGCGTGGAGAATTTTGGTCAACCGCACTGCCCTGCCCCCCTCAAGGAGACAGAAGATGGCAAGCGGACGCATCTGTCGTGTGCCCGTCGCCGATGGCGGGATCGGCGGCCTCCCGGACAGCCGGCGCCCGCCGTCCCGGCCAGGCGGGGCACACACCGGGACGAGATCGTGAGAAACGCGTCCCCATCAGTACTGATCTCATCCGACGCAGAATGAGGCACAGTCAACGATGAACACTGCCCAGGCCGGCATGATTCTGTACCTCGACCGCCGGATGCATGCCGCGCAGCAGCCCGAGTGGCCGGACGCGGAGGTGCTGCGTGCGGTGACCTCCGAACTGGCCGCGTATCCGCCGCTCGTCATGGCCGGTGAATGCGACCGACTGCGCCACCGGCTGGCCGCGGTGACCCGCGGCGAGGCGTTTCTCCTCCAGGGTGGAGACTGCGCGGAGACTTTCGACGGTGTGTCCGCCGAACAGGTGCGCAACAAGGTCAAGACGCTGCTGCAGATGTCGGCCGTGCTGACGTACGCCACCTCGGTGCCAGTGATCAAGGTCGGCCGGATGGCCGGCCAGTACTCCAAGCCCCGCTCCGATCTGTTCGAGGTGCGTGACGGCGTCGAACTGCCCGTCTACCGCGGGGACGCGGTCAACGGGCTCGCCTTCACCCGTGAGGCACGCACCCCGGATCCCGAGCGGCTGAAACTGATGTACCAGGCTTCCACGGCGACCCTGAACCTGATCCGTGCCATCACCACGGGCGGCTTCGCGGATCTGCGCCAGGTGCACGAGTGGAACCGGGACTTCGTGGCGAGGTCCCCGGTCGGCGAGCGCTACGAGCGCATCGCCCGGGAGATCGACAACGCACTCGCTTTCCTGGCGGCCTGCGGAGCGGACCCGGCGGAGTTCCAGTCCAGCGACTTCTTCACCAGCCACGAGGCGCTGCTGCTCGACTACGAGGTAGCGCTCACCCGGGTCGACGCACGTACCGGACTGCTGTACGACACCTCGGGCCACATGGTCTGGATCGGCGAGCGTACCCGTCAACTGGACGGCGCCCACATCGAGTTCGCCGCGCGGGTGCGCAACCCGGTCGCGGTCAAGCTGGGCCCCACCACCACACCGGGGGACGCCGTCGCACTGGTCGAGCGGCTGAACCCGAACAACGAGCCGGGCCGGCTGTCCTTCATCGCCCGTATGGGCCGCGACCGGGTCCGCGACGTGCTTCCCGGGCTCGTCGAGTCCGTGAAGGCCACCGGCGCCCAGGTCGCCTGGATCTGCGACCCCATGCACGGGAACACCTTCAAGGCCTCCTCCACCCACAAGACCCGCCGCTTCGACGACATCCTGGACGAGGTCAGGGGCTTCTTCGAGGTGCACAGATCGCTCGCGACCCACCCCGGCGGCATCCACGTCGAGCTGACGGGGGAGGACGTCACCGAATGCCTGGGCGGCGGCGACGAGATCCGCGTGGACCAGCTGCACCGGCGCTACGAGACGGCCTGCGACCCCCGCCTGAACCGCCGTCAGTCGCTCGACCTGGCCTTCCAGGTCGCCGAGCTGTACCGGGAGCGGGACGCCCTGGTCCTGCCACGCCCGTTGCCCGTCCCGGCCGCGGCCTGAACGGATCCGGCCACCCGCGACAGGCCGGAAGCCTGCCGCGTCATCACCTACACGTCACCTACATGTCGGATAGCAGGGTACTGATCTGGGAGTCCGGATGACCACGACCGTAGCTGTACGGGAACAAGACCTTTCACAAGCGATCGAGCGCGAGGGCCGGCCGGGGTGCGGCCCGGGGGAGGACACTCCGGTACGGGCACGGTGGCTGCTGGACATCCTGGCCACCAAGTGGACGCCCATGGTCCTCTATCTGCTGAACGAGCAATCACCCATGCGGTCCGGCGAGTTGCGCCGGTCCGTGCCGGGGGTCAGCCAGAAGGTGCTGACGACGACGCTGCGGAACCTGGAACGCGACGGCCTGGTGAAGCGGGAGAACTACCCGGGAACGGTGCCGAGGGTGGAGTACTGCATCACCGAACTCGGCGCGAGCCTGATACCCATCATCTTCTCCTTGGAGGCCTGGGCCGAGGAGAACCTCGCGGAGGTGCTCGCACGCCGCACGCTGCACAGGGGCGGCCGGCAGGTCCACCTGCCGGGCCGGGCCCCGGCTTCCACGCCGGCCTGGACCGCTTGAACCGGTCGGCCTTCCTGTGGCCGAGCCGGCGGAAGGCTCGTTCCCCATGCCCGGAGAAGAGGCGTTCACAGTCCATGAACGATGCCATCGAGTTCGCAACGGCGCACGTCTACGCCATCCCCATGCGCACCCCGTTCAGGGGCATCACCGTACGCGAGGGCATGCTCCTGCGCGGCCCGCTCGGTTGGGGGGAATTCTGTCCCTTCCCCGAGTACGGCGATCGCGAAGCCGCGGCCTGGCTCGGCACGGCCGTCGAGCAGGTCACCCTCGGCTGGCCGGAGCCGGTCCGCGACCGCGTTCCGGTCAACGCCATCGTGCCGGCGGTCGGCCCGGAGCGCGCCTTCGAGATCGTCGCCCGCTCCGGGTGCCGGACAGCCAAGGTCAAGGCGGCCGACCACCCGGATTCGCTGTCCGAGGACCTGGCCAGGGTGGAAGCCGTCCGCGCCGCCCTGGGGCCCGGCGGCAGCATCCGGATCGACGCCAACGGCCGCTGGGACGTCGACACGGCCGTAGCCCGCATCAAGCGGATCGACCGCGCCGCCGGCGGCCTGGAGTACGTCGAACAGCCCTGCCGGACCATCGACGAGCTGGCCGCGGTACGCCGCAGGACCCATGTGCGCGTCGCGGCCGACGAATCCATCCGCCGTGCCGACGATCCGCTGAGGGTGGCCGTCGCCGGCGCCGCCGACATCGCGGTGATCAAATGCACCCCGCTCGGTGGCGTGCGCCGTGCTCTCCGGGTGGCCGAGGCCTGCGGACTGCCCTGCGTCGTGTCGTCCGCGCTGGAGACGAGTGTCGGTCTCGCCGCCCAGCTCGCCCTCGCCGGTGCCCTGCCGGAACTCGACTTCGCCTGCGGGCTGAGCACCCTGAGCCTGTTGCAGGGCGACAGTGTGCCCGAGGCTCATGCGTTCCGGCCCGTCGACGGCTACCTCCCGGTTCCCCGCACGCCACCCGTGCCCGACCCGGCACTGCTCGACACGTTCCGGCCCGCCGATCCCGGGCGGATCGCGTGGTGGCACGACCGCCTGTCCCGGGTCGGTGAGTCGCGGGGACTGCCCCTCGCACCGCCCTCGTGACCGACCGGACACCGTGTGCCGGCCCATCAGGACCGGCCAAGTGCCCGGTCCACCAGATTCCCGGCGGCTCCCGTGTAGTCCGCCGGATCACACAGCACGTCGAGCTCCGCACGTGTGAACAACCCGGCCGTCTCCGGTGCTTCGGCCAGTTCCCGCGCCAGCGACGTGCCGTGCCGCGCGGCGTCCGAGGATGCCGCCGTCAGCATTCTCCTGGCGGCGTCCTTGCCGAGTCTGGGGGCCAGCACCGCCGTCAGCCGCTCGGAGACCACCTGGCTACCGGTGATGTCGAGGTTGCCGCGCATCCGGTCGGTGAACACGACGAGACCCTCGGCCAGTTCGACGGCCGTGTGCGCGGCGCCTCCGGTCAGCCGCAGCGCCTCCCGGAGGAGCTGCCACTCGGCGTGCCACATCCCGCCGGACCGCTCGTCCTCGGCGAGCAGGCACTGGGTGAGACCCGTCGCGACCACGGGAACCTGGAGCGCCGCACTGCGGATGAGCGTCGCCAGCACGGGGTTGCGCTTGTGGGGCATGGCGGACGACACACCTCGCCCGGCGGCGGACGGCTCCGCCACTTCGGCGATCTCCGTACGGGCCAGCGTCTGCACGTCCACCGCCAGTTTGCCGAGCGCGCCCGCCGTGAACGCGAGTGCCGCCGCGAGATCGGCGATCGGAGTGCGCGACGCGTGCCAGGGCAGCGGCGGACGGGCCAGTCCGGTCTCCGCGGCGAATCCGTCGAGGAGCCGATCCGCGTACTCCCCGGACCGCACGGCATCCGCGTCGGCCCCGTCCACCTTCGCGTACTCCAGATAGCCGGCGAGTGTTCCCGCCGCCCCGCCCAGAGAGACCCACAGCCCGCCCTCCAGCAGCCGGCCGAGACGTACGTCGGCCTGCAGGAGCAACTCCCGCCACCCGGCCGCCTTCAGACCGAACGTGGTCGGCACCGCCTGCAGAGCGAGTGTCCGTCCGGCCATCGGGGTGTCGCGATGCCGCCGGGCCAGTACCCCGAGGGCCTCGGCCGTGCGCCGCAGATCTCCCCGGATGATGCGCAGGGCCCGCGCCGCGACCAGCATCGCGCCCGTGTCGAAGATGTCCTGGCTGGTCGAGCCGCGGTGCACGTACTCGGCCGCGGCGGGGTCGACCGCCGCGACCAGCCGTGTCAGCTCACGTATGAGCCCCACCACCGGATTCGCCGTCTCCCGGGACTCGACCGCGAGGGCTCGTACGTCGAACCGCTCCGCTCGCGCCACCGCGCCGATCCCGGCCGCGGCCGAGACCGGCACCGTGCCGAGGGCGGCCTGGGCCCGGACGAGCGCGACCTCCGCGTCCAGCATGGCCTGGAGCCACGCGCGATCGCTCACCGCGGACTCGACCTCGGTACCGGCCCGTACGGGTGAGAGTAGGCCCGTGTCACCCTGTGCGTCGAACGGCGTGCTCATGAACGCATCTCCGCGTGGCTGTTCCCGGTCCGGTCCGCGGCCGGGGCCATGGCGAGTACGGCCCGGGCGATGGCATCGGCGTCGCCCAGGCTCACGGAGTCGACACCCGGCCGCACCGCGGCCGCCGTGACCCAGTGCACGGCCTCCGTGGGCACGCCGTACGCGAACAGCCGCTCGTTGACGCGGCCCTGGGCATCAACGACCCGGCAGGGGCGACGGGTCACGGCGACACCGCCGGTTTCGTAGGAGACGGCGCAGCTCCCCTCGATCCGGAACGGCGTGATGTCCCCGTCCTCCAGGAGCTGTCGCATGAGCGGATCGGCGGTTCGCCGCACATCGGGCTCGGGCAGCCGGGCCTCGATCAGCACACGCGCCTCGATCGGCGGCCCGGCGACCTCGGGTGATTCGCACACGAACGCCTGGCGCGCGGAATCGACCCGGATCCGGGCCCCCGGGCCGGTCAGGCACAGCACACCGGCCTTGACCAGTGCCATCATCTGCTTGATCCGGAAGGCCGGCGGGCCGATCGAGAGGAAGGCGTTGAGCGGTGTGTACCACCCGTCGAGCTCGTCGCGGTGGGAGTTGCCGTCCAGTCCACCGTGGTCCACGGCGAGCCGGACTTCGTTGCGCAGATCCCGCAGCACATCGAGCGCGGCCTTGAGCGGGTTGCTCACATTGCCGCCCAGGGCGTGCCGTACGTCCTCGGCCAAGTGGTCCATCAGCCAGGCGTGGAACTCGTCCCGGTCGGCGAAACGCCGTCCGAGATAGGGGCGCGAGATCTTCTCCCAGTCCCAGCGGCTCTCCGCGGGAAAGCCGTAGGCCCGCAGGATCTCGACCCTGTGCTCCTCCTGCCCCGCCGCCAGATACAGTTCGACGAACGCCTCCCGGTCCGCGCTCCGGCCCCATCTCTCCAGAAGGGTGCTGTAGTAGACGCTTTCCACCTCACGCGCGATGAGGGGCCAGATGTCGACTCCGAAGTACACCCGGTCGCCGTCCTCGCCCCGCTTGCGCAGATCGGCGAGGGACGCCTCGGTGAGCAGCCGGGGAAAGTACCGTCCGTGCGGTCCCTTCTCGTTCTCACCCCGTGCCTGGTACGGAACGCCTCGCCGCGAGGTGGCGAACAGCCTGGGTTCGCGACCGGACGGCTCGTACACCAGCTCCTCGCCGTGCTGCACGAACCGGCCGCCGCGCCCACTGGTGAGCAGGGCCATGTGATCGAAGAAGCACAGCCCCAGGCCGCGCAGCAGAACGTTCTCGCCGGCCGCGACGGAGTCGAGGTCCAGGTCGGCCGGATTGGCGGGTGGGACGTAGGTGAGTCCGTGCTCCTCCGCCTGCGCGGCAAGGAGCCGCTCCTTGTCGCTCGGCTCGGTGCCGACATGCCCCTGCGAGAGAATCACCGCGTCGAGGCCCTCGATCAGCCGGCCGTTCTCCAGCAGGACGCTCTGCTCCCCTGATCCGTCCCGGCCTCCGTTGAGTGCGACGGCGCGGGTGCAGTGCGTGATGATGTCCACGTGCGGCGGGGCTCCCAGGCATATCCGGGCGAACATCTCACGCAGGTAGCTGCCGAAGAAAGCACGGCTCGGGTACGAATCGGGACCGAGGTCACGAGCTTCGGCGAGCGTTTCCTCGCCCCCGGCGGGATTCGCCGCCCCAGAGGAATTCCTCAACTCCTCGGCCCACTCGTACAGGCTGGGGCCGGGTTCCACCGGCCCTTCGAGGGAGACGCTCTCGTCCGTGAACACGGTGATCTGACAGGCCACGGTGTTCATGAGCAGAAGCCGGGACTGATCGGTGCGCCATACGGCACCCGCGCCGGCCGGATAGGGATCGACCAGGTACACCTGCACTTTCGAACCGGGGGACAGATCGCGTGCGTTGGCGCAGATCCGCTCGAGTACTGACAGTCCGCGCGGTCCGACGCCAACGATGCAGAGCGAAAGATGATTGATGGGCACGGGTACACCACTCCTGCTGGTGGACTGGGAAAGGTGAGAAAAGAAGGGCCGAAACCGGCAATGGCGGCCGTGCCAAGCCGACTATCGCATACCTCTGATTCGCCTGCCGGAACGGCCGGCGCAAAGGGTCATTTCCTCATGCTCCGAAAAGGCGCGACCGTCGGCAAGTAGGCACTTGGAAGTGCCTACGACGCACGCTGGGCAGGCACTTGAAAGTTCCTACTTGCCGAACACTTCACGCTCGCCAATCATCTTGCCAATACCCCTTATTCGGGGGGCAATCAATGAAGATCCTTTTCGGATCGGTTCTCGTGGACCGCATCCTGTCCATGCCGGAGGTACCCGCTGATGCTCCCGCTCAAGGAGCTTTTCAACCCCAGGTCCAAGCCGCTCTACCTGTTCGAGAACTTCCGCGCGGCGGCGGACGCACACCCCGCGTCGATGATCCACATGGACGCGCCGCCGCCGGCGTTCCCCGAGCTGGGACTGCACGCGACGTACGCCGAAGCCACCGCAGCCGTCGCCCAGTGCGGCGAACAGGTCATCGCGCGGGGCGTCGAGCCGGGCGACCACGTCGTCATCTACAAGTCCGCCCTCTTCGACAGCTACCTGCTGGCGGTGGCCGTCTCCTACGCCGGCGCCGTACCCGTCATGATCTCCCCCCATCTCGACGCCCGCACGGTCACCGTGATGGCGGCCCGGCTGAAGCGGCCGTGGCTGATCCACGACGCCGAGACCATCGAGAAGGCCGCGGACATCTCCTCGGTCGAAGACGCCCGGAAGCTCGACGCCCTCGCGATCAGGGACATCGTGGTGGATCACCCCACGGGTTCCGGACGGAAACCGGGGGCGCACGACATCGCCTACATGACGCACACCTCGGGGACCACGGGCATCCCCAAGCTGATCGCCCACTCTCCCACCTCGATGGGCTGGCGGGTCACCTGGCAGCGCCGCATCGTGTCCTTCATCGACCCGGCGGGCCTGGTCGCCTTCCACATCTCCCCGGTGCACAGCCGGTTCAACATCGGCATCTCGTCGCTCATGTCCTACGGGCACTCGTTCCTGAACATCGGTGACCCCCAGGAAGCCAACGTCGAGGCCGTCCTGCGCAAGTACCGCCCCATCGCCCTGGAGTCGCACCCGAACCACCTCGTGCGGTGGACGTCCGTCCTGGACCGCGACCCCTCGGTCTTCTCCAGTGTCAGGTACCTGCACTCGACCTTCGACGCCGTCAACAAGGGCACGATGCTCAAGTACCTCAACGCGTCGTCCCACCGGATGCCCGTCTACCTGCAGGTCTACGGGCAGAGCGAATGCGGTCCCATGGTGCTGCGCCCGCACACGCGGACGACGCTGCGCTTCACCGACGCCCGGTGGATGGGCATCGGCATGCCGAAGCTCACCCGCGTCCGGGTCGTGGACGAGGCCGGCAACCCGCTGCCCCGCGGTAAGCAGGGCGCTATCGAGATGTTCTCCCGCGGTCGCGCGGTCACCTACTACGGTGAGGAGGAGCGCTTCGAGCAGAACCTGCGGAACGGCTGGTGGAACAGCGGGGACCAGGGCGAGATGGGACGCGCCCGCCAAGTCGCCCTGCACGACCGGCAGGTGGACCTGATCGATGACGTCAGGAGCACACTGGCCATCGAGGACGCGCTCCTGGACAAGCTGTCGTTCCTGAACGAGGTCGTCCTGGTCCGCACGGCGGACGGCGACCCGCAGCCCGTGGTCTCGGTCGCCACGGGGCAGCAGATGGACTGGGACGCCTGGTGGGCCAGTGTGGCCGACCTCCCGGCACTCCAGGCGCCGGTGGTCCTGCCGTTCGACAGGTTCCCCCGCACCGCCACCATGAAGATCCAGCGCAATCGGCTGGAGGAACTGCTGCGGACCGAGATCACCCATGCGGCCTGAATCCACCACGCAGGCCTGGGGGCCGTCCGTGATCGCGGCGGTCGTCGTCGACGAACTCGTCCGGGCCGGGATCGAGACGTTCGTCTACTGCCCCGGATCAAGGAACGGCCCCATCGGATTCGAACTGTCCCGGCGGGAAGCCGCGGGAGACATCGGGCTCCATGTCCGCCTGGACGAGCGGTCGGCCGCCTTTCTCGCCCTCGGCATGACGAAGGCGACGGGCGTCCCGACCGCGGTCGTGACCACGTCGGGTACGGCGGTGGCGAATCTGCTGCCCGCCGTGACGGAGGCCGACTACTCGCGGATCCCCCTCGTTCTGGTGACGGCCAACCGCCCGCTCGCGGAGCTCGGCACCGGGGCGTCACAGACCGTCGAGCAGACCCAGCTGCTCACCTCGCAGGTGCGCCACGTTCAGCACCTGCAGGTCGGGACGGAAGCGACCCCGGACCCGAACGCCACGGTGCGATCGCAGATCTGCCACACCCTGGCGATCGGCAGCGGGCGGCTGCACGGGCGCCCCGGACCGGTGCAGATCGATGTGCCCCTGCCGTCCGGACGCCCGCCGGCGAACAGGTACGTCCCGTTCCCGAGCGGCCGTCAGGAAGGGCAGCCCTGGATCCGGACCGCGCCGCGCGACCGCGGAGCGGCGGCACCCCACCCCATCGACCTGACCCGCCGTACGATCCTCGTCGCAGGTGACGGCGCGGACCTCGGCACCGTGCCCGAGACCGTCCCCTGCGTCGTGGAACCGACCGTCGACGCCGGCGGCCGCAGGACCCTGCACCCCTGGGTGCTGGACCACGTACAGCCGGACGTGGTCGTGGTGTGCGGCCGTCCGACACTGCACCGGCAGGTCGGGGCGCTGCTGGCCCGCCGCGACGTCACCACGGTCCTGGTCGGCGACGGGGACGACGACTGGATCTATGCCGCGCCGCACATCGACGTGGTGACCGCACACCCGGTGTTCGACGGTGTGACGAGTCCGTCCTGGACCGAGGAACTCGGGCACGTGGACCGGGCCGTGCGCCGCGCCTGGTCGGACGTCCTGCGCGACGACGGTCATCGGCGCACCGGGCTCGGCGTCGCGAACGCGGTGCGGGAGGCGCTCGAACCCCGGGACCTGCTCTGGCTCGGGGCCTCGAACCCGGTCCGGGACGTGTCGCTGACCGGTCGTCTGCCCAGCGGGGTCCGGGCGCTGTCCAACCGTGGTGTGGCCGGTATCGACGGCAACATCAGCGCCGCGGTGGGCGCCGCACTGGCCTCCCCCGACCGGACGGTCGTCGCGCTCGTGGGTGATCTCACCTTCGCCCACGACTCGTCCGCCCTGCAGTTCGGTGTTCTCGAGCAGGTGCCGGACAACCTGATCGTCGTGGTCTCCAACGATGCCGGCGGCGGCATATTCGAGCTGCTGGAACAGGGACACCCCGTGTACAAGTCGTCCCCCTTCGGCAACACCTTCGAGCGGATCTACGGAACACCGCAGAACGTCGACTTCGCGGCTCTGTGCGGGGCGTACGCCGTCTCCCACCGCCTGGTGGAGACCGACGAACTCGGCGCCGCGCTCCGGGCGGCCCGTCGGGCGAAGCGACCGATCGTCCTGGAAGTCCCCGTCACCCGCACGACGCTGCGCAGCGTCCACAGCACCGCACGACAGCGGGTCGACGCAGTGCTCAACCCCGCCGTCCCTCCGGCCGGAAGTCCCGTCACCGCCGAGGCGGCCCCTGTGTCCGCCCTGACCAGTTGAGAAGCGGAAGTTGGAAGATGTCTGTTACCACCACGGCCCCCACCACCACGGCCGCCTCTGTCACCAACCCGTTCGACCCCTCGTGCTGGCGCGAGGTCGAGGGCTTCGACGATCTGCGGGACACGACCTACCACCGCGGTGTCGAACGCGACACCCGGGGCGTCGTCGTGCGGGACCTCCCCTGGGTAAGGATCGCCATCGACCGTCCGCACGTGCGCAACGCGTTCCGTCCCGCGACCGTCGACGAGCTCTACCGCGTCCTGGACCACGCCCGTATGTCCTCCGACGTGGGTGCGGTCATCCTGACCGGCAACGGCCCCTCTCCCCGTGACGGCGGCTGGGCGTTCTGCTCGGGAGGCGACCAACGCGTCCGCGGGCGCGACGGTTACCGCTACGCCGACGGCGAGAGCGCGAAGGACATCGACCCGGCCCGCGCGGGGCGGCTGCACATCCTGGAGGTGCAGCGACTGATCCGCACCATGCCCAAGGTCGTCATCGCCGCCGTGTCGGGCTGGGCGGCAGGCGGCGGGCACTCACTGCACGTCGTCTGCGACCTCACCATCGCCTCCCGCGAGTTCGGCAAGTTCAAGCAGACGGACGCCACCGTGGGTTCGTTCGACGCCGGCTACGGTTCCGCGCTTCTGGCGCGCCAGGTGGGCCAGAAGTTCGCCCGGGAGATCTTCTTCCTGGCGCGCGAGATCGACGCCGACCGGATGTGCGAGATGGGGGCGGTCAACGAGGTCGTCCCGCACGCGGACCTGGAGCGCACGGCGATCGAGTACTGCCGTGACATCACGGCCCAGTCCCCGCAGGCGATCAGGATGCTGAAGTTCGCCTTCAACCTCCCGGACGACGGGATGGTGGGCCAGCAGGTCTTCGCCGGAGAGGCGACCCGTCTGGCCTACATGACGGACGAGGCCGTCGAAGGGCGCAACGCCTTCCTCGAGAAGCGCACACCCGACTGGTCCGACCACCCCTACTTCTTCTGAGGGGGGCGCTGTGTCGGCTGTGTCCTTACGCCCTGTCGTACTGCCCGGCCCTTCGGCCCAGGCCGTCGACGTCCTCATGCGCGCCATCGAGCAGGTGTACGAGGGCGGTCCCGCGATCGCCCCGGTCGCCGGTGCCGCCGCGGCACGGGACCTGCCCGGGACCGTTCCGGACGGCACCGCGGTGGTGCTGTCGACGTCGGGGTCGACCCGCGCTCCCAAGCGGACGGCCCTGCCGCGGAGCGCCCTCCTCGCCTCCTCTTCCGCGACGCTCCGCCGACTCGGCGGACCCGGCGACTGGCTGCTCTGTCTCCCGGTCGGATTCGTGGCCGGATTCCAGGTGGTCTCCCGCGCGGTCGTCAGCGGCACCCGGGTGACGACGCTCGACGGCGGTCGGTTCGACGCCGCGGCCTTCGTGGCCGCCACCAACCGAATGGGGACCGGGAGGCGCTACACCGCGCTGGTCCCCACCCAGGTCAAGCGACTGCTCGCGGACGCCGACGCCAGGGCGGCACTGGCGAGCTTCGACCACGTCCTGGTGGGCGGGGCACCGCTGGACCACCACACCGCAACACAACTCCGGGAGCTCACGGACTTCGTGGCCACGTACGGGATGACGGAGACCGGCGGCGGATGCGTCTACGGGGGAGTGCCCCTCGACGGCGTGCGGGTGCGCATCGTGGACGAGATCGTGCACGTCGGCGGCGACACCGTGGCGAGCACCTACCTCGGCGCCACCGAGGAGGAGCAGAGCAGGTTCTACACGGACGGCGGCCGGCGCTGGTACCGGACCTCCGACCGTGCCCGGTGGGACGACCACCACCGCCTGGTCCCTCTCGGGCGGATCGACGACCTCATCAACACCGGCGGGCTCAAGATCTCCGCGGGGGAGGTCGAACAGGCCCTGCTCGGCGTCGGCTGGGTCGACAGTGCGGTGGTCATGGGGCTTCCCGATCATGAGTGGGGCGAACTCGTCGGAGCCCATGTCGTCCCCCGGGCAGGAACGTTCGCACCGGACAGGGAGGTCCTCAGGGAACGGGTACGCCGCCGTCTGGGGCCGGCCGCGGTCCCCAAGAGGATCGTCTTCCACGACGACGTCCCCCTGCTGCCGAACTCGAAGATCGACCGGTCCGCGGTCCGTGAGCGGCTGAGCGCCGCCCTGTACGCCCCAGCACACGTCAGGGAAGGCTGACATGTCAGGAGACCTGTTCTCACCGGTGGCCTTCGGTGACATCCGCGCCGGCAACCGGATCGTCATGTGTCCCATGACGCGTCGCCGGGCGGACGCCGACGGCACACCCAACGAGCTGATGCGCGAGTACTACCGGCAGCGTGCCTCGGCCGGACTCGTCGTGACGGAGAGCGTCCACCCCTCACTCATCGGCAAGGCGTACCCCGGCAGCCCTCACATGATCGGCAGGAAGGACCTGGCGGCATGGGCCCGGGTGGTCGAAGCCGTCCACGGCCGGGGAGGGCGCATGGTCCTGCAGTTGATGCATGCCGGCAGCGCGGCCCGGCCCCAGGTCAACGGCGGCAGGACCCCGCTGGCGCCCTCGGCGGTCGTTCCCCGCGGGACGGGCGCACCCGACGGCCGGGTGCCCGACCGTCCCGTTCCCCGGGCGATGACCGACGGCGACATCGACACCACCGTCGAGGAGTTCGCACGCGCCGCCGCCCTGGCCGTGGCGGCGGGCTTCGACGGCGTGGAGATCCACGGCGGCAACAGCTACCTCCTGCACCAGTTCCTCGGCTCGGGGACGAATCTGCGTACCGACGCCCATGGCGGATCCGCCGAGAGCCGGTGTCTGTTTCCCGTCCGGGTGGTCGAGGCCGTCGCGGCGGAGGTGGGTCACGGCCGGGTGGGGCTCAGGCTGTCTCCCGGATTCTCCGCGGACCGCACCGTGCGAGGCGACGGGCCGGACGTGTACCACGCTCTGCTGTCCCACCCTTCGGTACGGCGCCTCGCCTACATCCACACCTCCTCGAGCAGCGACCCGGACGTGCTCGCCTGGGTCCGCGCGCACTGGACGGGCGGCTGGATCCACAACCTGGGCACGGACCTGGAGTGGTCCACCTCGGAACTCGTCAGCAGGATCGAAGCCCGGCTCGGCGCGGGACCGTCCGCCGTGTCCCTGGGACGTCTCTTCATCTCCAATCCGGATCTGCCCGAGCGTCTGCTCCACCGAGCGCCCATGGCCGTTCCGAACCCCAAAAAATTCTACGAGGGCGAAAGTGAGGGATACACCGACTATGAAAGGTGGACCTACACAAGCCGGCAGCCGATCCATACCTGACCAGCACCTCTGGGAAGGGCGACGCCCGAGTCGCCCGACCACCGTCGCGCCCCGGTTCCTTCTGCACGGCCCGAGCACTTCCGTCGGCCTCACCGGCCCGCTGACCCGTTTCACCAGCCTGTCCGAGGCGGAGGACGCGGTGCGCAAGGGCACCCACGGCAATCTCGTCGCGGGCGCGGTGCCGTTCGACCACGACCCAGGGGCCTCGTCGTTCTTCCTGGGGCAGCGCGGTACGGGCCGTCCGGTCCTCTCCCCGGGCAGCGCCGGGACCGGTGGCCACTTCCTCCCGGACGTCGGATTCAACGACGCCGAGACGGCCAACTACATACGTCTGGTCGAGCGCGTGCTGCCCATGCTCCGCTCGCCGGAGAGCACCCTGGAGAAGATCGTCGTAGCACGGGCCGAACGGTACTTCCCCACCGAGTCCGTCGACCCGATGCGGCTGTACGGGCGCATCGTGGACATGTACCCCGGGGTGCACAGCTACCTCGTCGAGCACCTGGAGACACCCGGTGTCTACACCCTCGGGGCGAGCCCGGAGCTCTTCCTGAGGAAGAGCGGCGATGTCGTCACGATGACGCCGCTGGCCGGGACGATCCCGCGGAACCCCGCGCTCTCGGTCGCCGAGGACAAGGAGCGGGCCCGTGCCGAGTTGTTCACGGACAAGTACCTGGCCGAGCACCGTCACCTGGTCGAGTTCATGCACAAGGGCCTGACGCCCTTCTGCACCGTGCTGGACCACCCCGACGAACCCGAACTGCTGGGGGTGCCCGGCGTATGGCACCTGGGGACTCCCATCCGGGGCCGTCTGGTCGATTCCCGGGTGCGCGTAGCCGATCTCGTGTCGGCGCTGCACCCGTCACCGGCGGTCTGCGGTGTCCCCCAGGCCGAATCGCTCCACCTGATCACGATGAACGAATCGACGCGCGGGTACTACGGCGGCCTCGTCGGCTGGACCGACAGCAACGGTGACTGCGAGTTCTACATGGCGCTGCGAGGCCTCGACCTCGATGCACGGGAGCACGGCAGTCTGAGTCTGCGCGCCGGCGGCGGCGTGGTGGCCGGCAGCCGACTGGACATCGAGTTCGCGGAGACCACGGCCAAGCTCGCGACGATGCGTCGAGCGCTCGGCGTGGAACCGTCTCCGGGCACCCGTTCACGGGCGTACGGCCCCGTGGTGTCCCGTGAGCCGGCTCGTGCCGCCTGAGGCTCCTCGGCTCGTGCCCGGCGCCGTGCGGGATGGTGACTCCCCGGCGGGAGACCAGATGGGTCGCCTCGCCGGGGACGGTCGTGGGACGCAGGTGGTGCCTGAAGCCCACGAGGGATGAGCCGTCCTGTAGGGCGGCCGGTCCGGATCTCCCGGTGTGTGGAGATCCGGAAGTCGAGGGGGCGTCGGCGTGGGCGGTCCCGGTGGCAGAAGGTGACGGCGACGTCGCCGGGCCCTCGGGGCCGAGCGGCGCACGGTCGTACCGGGAGCATGGAGGACGCCTTGGCCGAGCACGGGTGACTGCGGTCAGGCGGCGCGGACGGCCGGCTGCGGCAGGTGGCGGGACGCCACCTCGGTGACATAGGTGCCGTAGTCCGTACCCCGCATCTCCTCGCCGAGGCGGAGGCACTGCTCGGGGGTGATGAAGCCGCGGTTGAGCGCCAGTTCCTCGACGCAGGCGATGAACTCGCCCTGCCGCTGCTCGACCAGCTGGACGTACTGCGCCGCCTGCAGCAGCGAGTCGTGGGTGCCCATGTCCAGCCAGGCGAAGCCGCGGCCGAGCTCGGTGAGCCGGGCCCGGCCCCGCGCCAGGTAGGCCAGGTTGACGTCGGTGATCTCCAGCTCGCCGCGCGCCGAGGGGGAGAGGTTCTTGGCGATCCCGACCACGTCGCTGTCGTAGAAGTACAGCCCGGTCACCGCGAGGTTGGAACGCGGGTGGCGCGGCTTCTCCTCCAGGGACAGCAGCCGGCCCTCCTCGTCGATCTCCCCGATCCCGTAGCGCTGCGGATCACGCACCCGGTATCCGAACAGCGCCGCGCCGTCGAGCCGGCGCACCGCGTCGTCCAGGAGCAGCCCGAAACGCGGCCCGTGGAATATGTTGTCGCCGAGCACCAGCGCGACCTGGTCGCCGTCTATGAAGTCGGCGCCGATGAGCAGCGCTTCGGCGATGCCACGCGGTTGGTCCTGCTCCGCGTAGGAGATGTTCAGGCCGAGCCGGGAGCCGTCCCCGAGGAGGGTGCGGAAGCTGTCCGAGTGGTCCCTGGACGAGATCACCAGGATGTCCCGGATGCCGGCCAGCATGAGCGTGGAGAGCGGGTAGTAGATCATGGGCTTGTCGTAGACCGGCAGGATCTGCTTGGACAGCGCCCCGGTCAGCGGACGCAGCCGGGTACCGCTGCCGCCCGCGAGGATGATGCCCTTCATCTCAGCTCTCGCTCCCTTGCCGAACCCGGCCGGCGGCAGCCGTACTCGGCGCAGCCGGGCGGAGCCACAGGGGCCGGTCGGTCGGTTCCGTTGTCATGCGGTGCCTCCCAGGGTGGGCGGGTGAATGCGGTACGGCCGGGCGCAGGGGGCGCCTGTGGCGGTGCGGGCCCCGGGTCCTGCCCGGGTTCCGTCGGCCCGATGGTGCTGCGGTCCGATCGGACGCGGGCGGAGAAGCGCTGGAGGCAGCCGTGGTCCGGGGCCGTGGCTCGCGACTCGACCGGCGCCCGAGCACGGCTGTCTAGCCTCGGCGTGATGCCCTGCGCCGTCAGCACCGGGTCGGCGCTTCGTCACCGATCACGCAACGGAAACCGTTGTTCCTCCACGGTGAAGTCGGAAGGAACTCCCTGGATGAGTACTGACAATGTCGCCGCCGGCGGCAACACGGCTGGGACGGGGAACTCCCCGGGCGTGGCCACGCTGATCACGGGCCTGACCGCCTTCATGGCGGGGCTCGACAATCTGGTGGTCCTCATCGCGCTGCCCACCATCAGGGACGATCTTGGTGGCAGCCTGAAGGACCTGGAATGGACGGTGAACGCCTACACGCTGTCGTTCGCCGTGCTGATGATGTTCGGTGCCGCCCTGGGCGACCGGTTCGGGCGCCGCCGGATGTTCATCACCGGTCTGCTGCTGTTCACGGCGGCATCGGCCGCGGCCGCCCTGGCACCGGGCATCGGCGAGCTGATCGCCGCCCGTGTGGTCCAGGGTGTCGGCGCCGCCATCATCATGCCGCTCTCCCTCACCCTGCTCACCCACGCCGTGCCCGCGGCCAAACGGGGCGCGGCCCTCGGCGTCTACAGCGCGGTCAGCGGACTGTCCATCGCAGGCGGCCCGCTGGTGGGCGGCGTAGTGACGGAACACATCTCCTGGCACTGGATCTTCTGGATCAACGTGCCGGTGGGCCTGCTGCTCGCCCCCGCCGCCTGGCGCAGTCTGGCCGAGAGCCGTGGTCCCAACAACCGCCTGGACGCGCCGGGCACGGTCCTGGTCAGCCTCGGCATCCTCGGCCTGGTCTACGGCCTGATCCGGGCGGGCGGCCACGACGGCTGGGGCGCACCGCAGGTGATCGGCCCGATGGTGGCGGGCGCCGTGCTGGTCGCCCTGTTCGTTCTGTGGGAGCGGCGCAGCAGCGCGCCGATGCTGCCCATGGGCATGTTCCGCAACCGGGCCTTCAGCGCCGTCAACGCCGGCGCCCTGCTGATGGCCTTCGGCATGTACGGCGTCGTCTTCCTCATCACGCAGTTCATGCAGAACATCCAGCACATGACACCGACGGAGGCGGGCGTGCGAATGCTGGCCTGGACGGCGATGCCGCTCCTGGTGGCACCCGTCGCGGGCATCATGTCGGACCGGATCGGCGGACGTCCCGTGGCGGTCCTCGGACTGGCGCTGCTCGCCGCCGGTTTCGCCTACTGGGCGCTGGTGATGAGTCCCGACGCGTCCTACGCCGAGCAGCTGCCCGGCTTCCTCCTGGGCGGCGTGGGCGTCGCCTGCTTCTTCGCCCCGCTGTTCAACCTGACGATGAGCTCCGTCGACGTCTCCGAGCAGGGCATCGCCTCCGGCGCGAACTCGGCCGCCCGCGAGCTGGGCGCGCCGCTCGGCGTGACCGTCCTCACCAGCGTCTTCACCCACAACGGCGGCTACGCGTCCGGTCAGGACTTCGTCGACGGCTTCGTGCCCGCGCTGTGGGTCGGCGCGGGGGCCATGGCGATCGCCGCGGTGGTGATGCTCTTCTCCACCCGGCCCGCCGGTGCGCAGGAGCAGTACGGTGCCGAACCGGCCGGGGAGGCGGTCGCACCGACCGCCTCGGCCACCCGCTGACACCCGGTACGCCGATCCGCGGCCCGACACGACGACATCGCGTCGGGCCGCGGATCGGCATCACGTCGTCCGGGTCCCGTACGACGACGCCGGATGCGCACCGGTCGACCGGCGGTGCGCACCGAGGGCCGGCACGGCCGTGTGGTTCCCGGGTTCGTCGGCTGACCGACCCCCCTACGCACCGTGCCCCGCGCTCTCGGAGGAGCGCGGGGCACGGTGCGTAGGGGGCGTCAGGCCGCGCGGCCGCCGGTTTCCCGTCCGCCGGCGGGCACTTGGACGGTGGCCCGGCTGGTTCAGGACTTCGCGAGCGCCGCCGGGTCGACCCCCAGCTGCCGGAAGAGGTCGTCCATGTTGAGCTGGTCCCAGTGCTCGGCGAGCAGCCCGTCCTCCACCCTCCAGATGTCGATGGACTGGAAGCTCACCGGGCGGCCGGTCGCCGGTATGCCGAGGAACGTGCCCTGGTGGGTCGCGGAGTACTCCAGGCGGGCGGCCACCCGGTCCCCTTCCGAGATGACGTCGTGCAGCACGGCCTTCAGGTCCGGGAAGGCGGTGAACACCTGGACCCAGAAAGCCTGGTTGGCCTCGATGCCGTCGGCCACCACGGGGTTGTGGTCGATGTGTCCGGACGCGGTGTGCTCCGGCATGGTGCTGATGTCATGGCTGTTGATCATGTCCACGAAGCTGCGGATCAGAGCGTGGTGATTGCTCGACATGCCGGCCTCTCTCAGCGGGTCGGGGAGAAGAACGATGAAGCCGAAGCATCGCCACCCGCGGTCGAATCCCCCTGGAGCACGCGTCCGGGCGCGCGGTCGCGGCCGCCCCTGAGCGCTCCAGCCGCCCGCTGAGCGCTCCAGTGGAGCGCGAGGGACAGGCGAGGGGGGCGGCCTAGCGTCAGTTTTCGGACCGAACCAACCACTGTCTCAAGGAGCCTCCATGGCCACCGAGCACGAGTTCACGCTGCCCGGCGCCGACCTGCCGCCGCCGGACGAGGAGTTGTGCAAGCGGCGCCTTGCGATCGTCATCGAGCACACCGTCCAGGGCTCCTGGGACATCGACAGGGTGATCGCGACGTTCCCGCACGGCGGCGTGTACCGGATCATCCCCTTCGAGGAGTCCCCGCTGATCGGTGAAGAAGCCATCAAGAAGGGCTACTTCGACGATCTGCAGAAGGCGTTCCCGGTCGCCGAGCACAGCCTGTTCCACGTCCACCACACGCCGACCGCCGTGATCGTGGAGGCGCAGTTCCGTGCCAAGCAGGAGGCGGACTGGCGTGGCATCCCCAACCGCGGCAAGACCATGGACGCCCCGTTGGCGATCTTCTTCCACTTCGACGGCGATGTGCTGATCGACAAGACGATGTACTTCGACATGGCCACCATCGCCCGTCAGCTCGCCTGATCCTCCCGAAGCCGGCTCGCCGGTCATGCCCAGACAGTTGAAAGGAAGTAGCAGGATGCAGCCCGAGGTGAACGGCGCCGACGACTTCCTGGCGTCGGCGATGGTGCCGCAGTCCCCGCTGACCCCCGACCCGGACGCCTTCCTCAAGGAACGGGAGGCTTCCGCTTCGTACGACGTCGAACGGGTGCCACTGGCCAGTCTTCCGAACTGGCACCTCGGTGACCGGCTCAGCCGCGCCGACGGAAAGTTCTTCACCGTCGAAGGGCTCTCCGTACGGACGGATTTCGGACCTGTGGCGCACTGGTGCCAGCCGATCATCGTCCAGCCGGAGATCGGCATCCTGGGGATCCTCGCCAAGCGGTTCGACGGCGTACTCCACTTCCTCATGCAGGCGAAGATGGAGCCGGGGAACACCACCTTCGTCCAGTACGCGGCGACCGTCCAGGCGACCCAGAGCAACTACAAGCGTGTCCACGGCGGCAGGGCCACCCCGTATCTGGACTACTTCCTGGAGGGCACGCGCCGGCGTGTCCTGTTCGACCAACTCCTGTCCGAGCACGGCTTCTGGTACCTGTACAAGCGCAACCGCAACATGATCGTCGAGGTGCCCGAGGACGAGGAAGTACCGGTCGAGGACGACTTCACCTGGCTCACCCTGGGCCAGGTGCGCCAGCAGCTCATCCAGGGCAACGGCGTCAACATGAACGCCCGTACCGTGCTTTCCGGAATAGCCTACGGTGCCGCCGACGGCAACCGACCGCCCTACGGTGAGCAGTCCGACGGATTCCACGCCGAACTCCTGAAGTCGCATCGGACGCCGTCCTCGGAGGCCGACCTCTCCTCCACGCTGACGTGGCTCTTCGACCAGAAGGCGAAGTTCAGCCTGGACGTCAGGCGGACCAGCCTGCGGGACATGGACGAATGGATCTGCGACGACGACAGCATCCGGCATCGCGACGGCCGCATCTTCGACATCATCGGCATGTCGGTCCAGGCGACGAGCCGGGAGGTCGGCACATGGTGGCAGCCCATGCTGGAACCCCGCCCCGGAAACGCCGTCGCCCTGATCTGCCAGCGTCGGGCCGGGGTACTGCAGTTCCTGGTCCAGGCCCAGGTCCAGCCCGGCCTGACGGACCGTCTCGAACTCGCACCCACCGTGCAGTTCTCCCCGGGCTACCACCGCGGCCCCGAGGACTTCCCGCCGCTCACGGAGTATCTCGACGCACCGGAATCCTGGACCCGGCTGGACGCCGTCCAGTCGGAGGACGGCGGCCGCTTCTCCAAGGCGGACACACGCCACCTGGTCGTCGAACTCCCCGAGGACCACGAGATCGAGGCGCCGGAGAACTACCGGTGGATGACCCTCGGTCTGCTCAACCGCCTCACACATTTCGGATACCACGTCAACGTCGAGGCGCGGAGCCTGGCCGCATGTCTTCTCTGACCCCCCGCGGGTAACGGCCGTGCCGGCTCGCTCCTCCACGAGCTGTACGGCGCACTGAGCACCGGCCGACCGAACTGGCACAGGTTCATGGACCACACAAACTCCCCTGGAGGTATGGGCGTGACCGCTCCCCGAAACTCCCCGCTCATCGTGGTGCTGGGCGCCGCGGGCTTCGTCGGATCCGCCGTGTTCCGCGAGCTGGCACGGCACCCGGTCCGGATACGGGCCGTCTCCCGCAGGAAGTGCCCCGTCCCCCAGGACGCCCGTGCCGAGATCGAGGTGCTCTCCGCGGATCTCACCGAGCCCGGCCGGATGGCCGCCGCCGTCGCCGGCGCCGATGTGGTCATCCACTCGCTGGCGTACATCGCAGGGGCGTCCACCTGGCGCATTGCGGATGGCGACACAGGAGCCGAACGCGTCCACGTGGGCCTGATGCAGGACCTGCTGCACGCCCTCGGTGACCGGGCCGATGCCACGGCACCCCCGACCGTCCTGTTCACGGGATCGGTCACGGAGGCCGGCACTTCGGACAAGGAGGTCCTGGACGGCACGGAACCCGACCGGCCGGAGGGCTATTACGAACGACTGAAACTCGAGGCGGAGCGACTGCTGCTGGCGGCCGACGCAGCGGGAACGGTGCGTGGCGCCTCCCTGCGCCTGACCACGTTGTACGGCTACAGCGCCGGGTCCACCGCCCGGGACAAGGGCATCGTCTCCACGATGACGCGCCGCGCGGTGGCCGGCGAGCCCCTGACCATGTGGCACGACGGAACGGTCCGCCGGGACCTGCTCCACGTCGACGATGTCGCCCGCGCCTTCTGGGCCGCCATCCCCTGCATGGACGAGCTCGCGGGAAAGCACTGGCTGATCGGCACCGGCCAAGGCGCCCCGCTCGGGGACGTGTTCACCAAGGTCTCCGCGCTGGTCGCCGAACAGACGGGCAAGGAACCCGTGCCGGTGGTCTCCGTGCAACCCCCGGAGTACGCCGAGGTCAGCGACTTCCGGAGTGTGACCATCGACTCCTCCGCGTTCCGGGCCGCCACCGGCTGGGCACCGCAGGTGTCCCTCGAGGAGGGCCTGCGCCTGACGACGGAGTTCTGCTCCAGCGGCCGGGAGGCCGAAGTGTCCTGAGCCCGTTGCCGGTGAAGCATTCATCCCTGAAGGAGGAGAAGGACGCGTGATCTACACACAGCTGGGCCGTACCGGTCTGCGGGTCAGCAGGCTGGCCCTCGGCACCGTCAACTTCGGTGGCCGGGTGGAGGAGCCGGAGGCGCACCGCCTCATGGACCATTCCCTGGAGCGGGGCATCAATCTGATCGACACCGCCAACATCTACGGCTGGCGCGTCTACAAGGGGCACACAGAGGAGGTCATCGGCCGGTGGCTCGGCAAGAGCCCCGCCCGCCGCGACCAGGTCGTCCTGACCACCAAGGTGGGCGACCCGATGAGCGAGGGCCCGAACGACCACGGCCTGTCGGCCCGCAACATCATCGCGTCCTGCGAGGCGTCGCTCCGGCGGCTGGGCACGGACTGGATCGACGTGTACCAGATGCACCACCTCGACCGGTCCGTGGGCTGGGACGAGGTGTGGCAGGCCATGGACATCCTGGTCGCCCAGGGCAAGGTGCGCTACGTCGGCTCGTCCAACTTCGCCGGCTGGGACATCGCGTCCGCGCAGGCGGTCGCGCAGCGCAGGAACAGCCTGGGCCTGGTCACGGAGCAGTGCGTCTACAACCTGGTCACCCGGTACACGGAGCTCGAGGTGATCCCCGCTGCCCAGGCGTACGGACTCGGTCTCTTCGTCTGGTCACCGCTGCACGGCGGCCTGCTCGGCGGCGTGCTCCGCAAGATGCGGACCAACTCCGCCGTCAAGTCCGCGCAGGGCCGTGCGCTGGAGGCCCTGGACGCGCAGCGCGACACCATCGAGGCCTACGAGAAACTCTGTGCCGACCACGGCCTGGAGCCGGCGGTGGTCGGTATGGCCTGGACGCTGTCCCGCCCCGGTGTGACGGGTGTGGTGATCGGGCCTCGGACGGAGCAGCACGTCGAGGGCGCGCTCGAAGCCCTGGAGTGTGAGCTGCCAAAGTCCCTGCTGGCCGAGCTCGACGTACTCTTCCCGCCGGTCGGTCGGGGCGGCCCCGCCCCCGACTGCTGGTTGAGCTGACCCGCAGCACCGAACGCAGTCGTACGAGTCCGATCCCACCGCGGAGGGCGCCGGCGAAGAGGCGCGCAGCCTGGGCCTGTCCGGCGGATCAGGTCGCAGGAAACCAGCGGTGCCTCATCGATGCCGGTGAGCCCCGCGTCCGCGGCACGATCCGCCGGACAGGCCCTGTTCATTGCCCGGGCGCCGGGCGGGGCACCCACGCCCGGGAGACCCGCCGCGAGGCCCTGGACCCGGGATCGCCCCCCGGCGGCAGGGGCGACGAGCAGGTCCCGACGGACGGTTCCGTCGTGCCGCGTGGTCACGGGTCCGCCGGCCGGACGGCGGCGCCGTGACCCGCTGCGCCCATGCCGCAATCCGGCGGCAGGGCGCCCCGATCCGGCCACGGCGTGCCGGCATCCCTGCCCCCCACCAGCGCGGCAGCAACGCCATGCTCCGCACCCCCACCGCCCGCAGGCGCTCCGCGCCGGTTCGGGCACGTCGCGGGCCGGTGCGCGCCCGGCGCCCGCGCGATCGCGCACAGCGCCGTCCCCTCCATGACGCCTCCTGGGCCGCCGTCCCCTGCACTGGTCGCCGTCGTGACCGTCGGCTCCTCCGCGTTCCGGGCCGCCGCGGCCGGCAGCCGCAGGTGTCCTCGAGGAGGGCCTGCGCACGACGACGGAGTTCCTCTCCAGCGGCCGTGAGGCAGAACTGCCCCGCGCCTGTTGCCGCGGGGTCCGCGGTGCTCCAGCCGGTCTTGAGCTGCGGCGACTACCGTCGTGGGTATGGATCTCAGGAGCCTGGAAATCAGCGAACTCGCCCTCCCGGACGCGTTCCTGGTCTCGCCCCGGGCCGTTGAGGACGACGTCGTGATCCGCTACGAGGCGTTCCGTCAGGACTACGTCGAGGAAGCGATCGGACGGCCCTTCGCGATCCGGTACAGCGACCTGTCGGTCGGGCGGCGCCGGGTGCTGCGCGGCATCCACGGCACCACGGGCCCGGACAGCCGGGCCAGGCTGTTCGGCTGTGTGCGGGGCTCTGCCGTCCACGTCGTGGTGGACCTGCGGGTCGGGTCCCCGGACTACGGCCGCTACGAGACGGTCTGGCTGGACCACCGCACCGCGTCCGGGGTGTTCGTCTCGGAGGGCCTCGGCCACGCCTGGCTCGCCCTCGAGGACGACACGGTCGTCGCCTGCCACAGCTCCCGCCCGTACACGGCGGGCGCCGCCTACACGGTCAGCGCACTCGACCCCGCCCTCGCCCTGCCGTGGGGGCTCACCGAGGCACCGGTGATGACCGACGACGACCTGGCCGCGCCCACCGCGGAGGAGGCGCTGGCCAAGGGACTCCTGCCGGCCTACGAGGACTGTCTCGCGCTGTACGGCCGTCCCACGATCCGCACCGACTGAGCCAGAGGGGTCCGGCAGACCTCCCCCCCGCCGGACCGGAGGCCCCGCGTGCCCACAACGAGGGCACGCGGGGCCTTTGCCGTGTCCGGAACGCACTCCGGCCGACCGGCGCCCCGCCCCGCCGTCCATGAATCGCTCATGCCCCGAGCAGGACGGACACACCTGGCAGAGGAGGAGTGACGCACTGTCCTGGCGGCCGCCCACATGGGACTTTCGAAGTCCGACGACAGAGACAAGGGGGACCGCATGCGAATCTTCGTTCTGGGGTCTTTGGACGCCGAACTGAAAGGCGTTCCGATCCTGCCCACAGCGGCGAAGCCGCGGCAGATCCTGACGCTGCTCGCCATCTACGCCAACCAGGTCCTGCCGGTCTCCGCGCTGATGGAGGAGATCTGGGGCGACGCCCCGCCGCGCAGCGCCCTCACCACGCTGCAGACGTACATCCTCCAGCTCCGGCGCTGCATGGAGAACGCGCTGGAAGGAGAACCCGGCGGATCCAAGGAACTGCTGCTGACCCGGCACGGGGGATATCTCCTGAACGCCGAGCCGGGCAGCATCGACGTGCACGAGTACGACCGGCTGTCCTCTCTGGGCCAGCGCGCCTTCGACCGGGGCGACAACGAGGAGGCCGCGAGACTGTTCCGGGACGCCCTCGGTCTGTGGCGGGGCCCGGCCCTGGTCGACGTACGCACCGGGCCGCTGCTGGAGATCGAGGCGATGCGGCTGGAGGAGAGCCGTCTCGGGGTGCTGGAGCGGCGCAACGACGTCGAGCTCCGGCTCGGCCGGCATGCCGAACTGCTCACCGAGCTCACCGCGCTGACCGCCCGGCACCCGCTGCACGAGGGCCTGCACGCCCAGTCCATGGTGGCCTTCTACCGGGCCGGGCGCCCCTCCGCCGCGCTCGACGTCTTCCAGAACCTGCGCACCCACCTCGTGCAGGAGCTGGGCATCGAGCCCTCACAGCGCCTGCAGCGCCTGCAGCGGGCGGTGCTCGGGAGCGACCCGGCACTCGACGTCGATCCCGGGACCGGGCGGGTGCTCGACCGCTTCACCGGGTGACTGCCCAGGGAGGAGCTGTGCGAGTGCTGTTCTCGGGGGGCCTCGGTATGCCGGCCGTACTGCGCATGGTGTTGCTCGCCAAGGCGCTGCACGCGGCCGGCAACGAGGTCCGCTTCTGCTGTCCGGCCCGGGCCCGCCACCGCGTGGCACGGGCCGGACTCGTCCCGGTGCTGGCCGGTCCGCAGCAGTTCAGCCGGGCCTGGCGGCCCGAACTGGTGGTCCACGATCCGCTGTGCCCCGACTCGACCGCCATGGCGGCCATGGCCGGGGTGCCCACCATCGGCTATCTTCCGTACGCCCACCCGCCGTTGTCACCGCGGCCGACCGTCTGGATCGACCCCTGCCCCCCGCCGCTGCGGGAACTTCCTCAGCCCGGTGCCTGGCAGGTGCGCTGTGACGCCTACGAGTTGCCCGGACGGCCGGCGCCCCGGCTCAGCGGGCTGTCGCTGCTTCCGCGGGTCCTCGTCACCGGGGTGCCGACCGGGACCCGGCCCGAGGACCGGCGTCGCGCGCGGCTCTTCCGGAGGGTCGCCGAGGGCGTCGAGAGCCTCGGTCTGCAACTCCTCGTGCTGACCGGCGACGACCATCCCTGGAGCCTGCTGCTGCCCGGCTGCGTCGTCGTCGTGCACGGCGGGGACGAAGGGGTCGTGTACGCGGCCGCCCGGTTCGGGGTCCCCCAGCTGGTGCTGCCGGCGGGGGAGGAGGAGCGGCGGGCCGGGGAGCGCCTGGAGCAGGCCGGCATCGGCCGGTGCCTGTCCGACGACGAACTGGCGGGCGACCCCAGCATGCTGCGGCTGCGCTTCCACATCGCCGAGCTCGTCAACGGCGGGCGGGTGCTTCCCACGGCCGCCCGGCTGGGGCGGACCGTCGCCCGTATGCCGCCGCCGGCCGACCTCGTCCCGGACATCGAGGCGCTGATGCGCTGACGCCGGGGAGAAGGAGCAGGACGCCGTTTCGTCCGGTCGGTCCGCGTGACACACGAGGGTGGTGGCGATGGCAATGGCGACGGCGCGCCACCCCCCGGGGAGTGGCGCGCCGCCGTGCGGCAGTGGTGTCCAGGGTGTGATCAGGCGACGACCTCCGCACGCGGTGCGCGCCGCGAGCGGCTGAACCGGCGCACGAGCGGAGTCTCGACCAACCGGTGGAGCAGCCAGGACAGCACCACCGTGCCGACGGCCGCGCCTGCCAGCAGGGCGATGCCCTCCGTGTTGGAGTACATCTCCGTGCCGAGCTGCTTGCGGAGCCAGGACAGCACTATGTAGTGCAGCAGGTAGAAGGCGAAGGAGATCTCGCCCAGCCAGACCATCGCGCGGTTGCGGAACAGGGTGAAGCGGCCCTCGATGTCCGCGGTCGCCGCGGCCGCGATCAGCAGCGCGATGGGGATGATCATGGTGGCGCGCTGCCCGTAGAAGTAGGGCAGGTGGAAGGTGAGCCAGTACCCGCCGGCCAGCAGCACGAACGACGGGATCATGCCGATGTTGCGCCAGCGCCCGTGCCTGACCGCGAGCGCGACCAGGATGCCGAGGGCGAAGTCGACCATGCGGACCGGGGGCAGCACATAGCTGAACCAGTACGCGGCCTCGGAGAAGCCCTGGCCGCTGGGAACCAGCGGTGTCTTCGGGAGCGCCGCGTACGCCACCGCCGGGGTGGCCCACACCGCGGCGATCGCCCCGGCGATCCAGTACTTCAGGTGACGGGGGTCGATACGCCGGAACACGGCCAGCAGCAGCGGGAAGCTCAGGTAGAAGACCGCCTCCACGCCCAGCGACCAACTCGGCGGGTCCACACTGAAGTTGGTGTAGTACTCGGGGGTCCACACCTGGACCATGAAGAGGTTGGCGACGGCGGTCCGGGTGGCGGTGGAGTCACTGGCGAACAGCACCATCGCGAGCACCCAGGCGACCACGTAGTTGGGGTAGACCTTGACGAACCTGCGCCGCCAGAACCCCGTCGTGGTGTCGTTGTCCCGTGCCGACCAGGTCAGCACGAACCCGCTGAGCACGAAGAAGAACGACACTCCGAGCCCGCCGGCCTGGTCGAACCAGTGGAAGAGCCGGAACTCGGTACGGTCGTCCGCCAGCAGCCGCAGCGTCGGTATCGGGATGGAGGTGTGGTAGACGAACACGGTCAGCGCGGCGAGGAACCGCAGGCCGGTCAGGGACGGCAGCCGGGAGATCCGGTCACGCTTCGGCTCGGCGACTTCGGCGGCCTGGGCACCCGCACCGCTCTCTCCGGCCGGAGGAGGGCCGGTCAGTACTTGGTCAGTGGCCATGGGACTTCCGTTCTCGGGTAAGGTCCTAGCAGCACCGCTTTTTGTACAGTCGTGCGCTCGTGACTCACTCAAGGCAACACGTGACTCATTCGAGGCAGCACCTGACCACCGCGGCAGCAACGGCCGGACCAACGACAAAGGACGGACCCGCGCCGCCGGGGGATGTACGGCGCGGGCCCGTCGGTCCGGGCGGTCGGTGAATGATCCGAGTCTGCCGACCGGGTCTGGAGGGCGGCTCGAAGGTCGGTCGGCAGATCGGGCGCCGGTCAGCGGGATCCGTCGGGACGGACGGGGGTGAGCCGCGGCGGCGCCGTCCAGGTGAGGCCGAACGACTCGCAGGAGGTGGCGGGGCCGGCCCAGGGGTCCTCGCCGTGGATGTCGAGGATCTGCTCGCGCAGCCACAGGTCGAAGGGGTCCTTCGACTCCGCCCAGCGCTTCCTGGTCCGCTCCGGGTCCGCGGTCTCGAAGTGCACGATCACATAGTCCCGGTCGGGCCGAGGGTCGATGCGGAACACCTCGTGGGTGATGCCCAGCCTCCGCCGGGAGGCCTCGTACTCACGCCGGCGCGGCCCCTGCAGCTCCTCTGTGAGCCGGTGCCAGTCCGCGGGCTTGGCGTTGCGCAACGGTACGGTGCGCATCACGGAGCGGGCGCCCTCCGCGGTGCGCCGGCCTCCCTTGCGGGGCGCCAGCATCCGCATGCCGAGCGCGGCGAACATGTTGGACGCCACACCGTGCGCCCAGCGCTCGGCGATCTTGCCCTCCTCGTCGAACCGCCAGATGACGATGCCGACGGAGACGAACTTGCGGCCGGTGGGCCCGATGCCGAGCAGGTCGCCCAGGTGGGTGCCGCGCCAGGTGTTGTGGATGACGACCATGTCGTCGTATGCGCTGATGTCCTCGATGGTGACGTGGAAGTCGGGGAACGCCTCACGCAGTCCGGCGATGGTGTACTTCACGCCCTCGGCACCCTCGGGCGCGCCGGGCAGGCCCTCGTGGTCGACGATGTCCGGCCGGTAGAGCTCGTCCACGACCGAGAAGTCGCCCTGGTTGACGAACTCGGCGAAGACGCGCCGGATGGTCACCT
>NZ_JBSFIK010000031.1:35091-115571 GCF_053597535.1 Streptomyces sp. NPDC001348
AGGCCCTCGTGGTCGACGATGTCCGGCCGGTAGAGCTCGTCCACGACCGAGAAGTCGCCCTGGTTGACGAACTCGGCGAAGACGCGCCGGATGGTCGCCTTGTTGCGTTCCTCCTTGCTTTCGGTGTTCGCGTTGTTCTCGTTGTTCTCGTCGTTCTCCCAGACTGTGCGCGTCGGGTCCATGGTGGTCGCAGTGGTCACAGCAGCGGTCCTCTCATCGTCAACGGGTACGAAGTCGCTCACGCCGCGGTGGCGGCGGTGCTCGACCACCGGGTGCCGTAGGCGACGTGCTCGTGTTCCGTGGTGCGCAGGGTGCGGCCCCAGCTGAGTTTCAGGAGCCGGTCGCGGAGCCAGATGGCGGCCGGGTTCTGCAGGGCGCCCATCACACCGATGCGGTGCGCGAGCAGCTGCATCGGCCGGGTGCGCTCCTGCCGCTCGGCTTCGTAGGCGCGCAGCGCCCCGGTGGTGTCGGCACCGGGCGCGGCGAGGCGTTCGGCCAGTACGAGGGCGTCCTCGATGGCGAGGCAGGCGCCCTGCCCGATGTTGAAGCTGACCGCGTGCGCGGCGTCGCCGAGCAGGGTGACCCGGCCGCGTCCCCAGACGGGGTCGGGCTTGCGGTCCACCACGTCGCCGCGCAGGATGCTCTCCGGCACGGTGGCGTCGAGGATCCGCCCCACGGGGTCGGTCCAGCCCGCGTGCCGGGCGCGCAGCATGTCCAGGGTCTGCTCGGGCGTGCCCTCGTCGCGGCCGCCGGCGGGGCCGTTGGCGACGCTCATCCAGTGCACGACCCCGGGGGCGATGTCGTAGTACGTGAAGCGGGTCCCGGGACCGAACAGGGCCTGGAAGCTGCCGGGCGGGAACTCCTCGGGGCTCATCCTGGCGTGCCCGCGCCAGGCGATGTAGCCGGTGTAGTCGGGCGGCTGAGGGCCGAGCAGCTGGGCTCGCACGGCGGAGTTGACGCCGTCGGCGCCGATCAGCAGGTCGCCGTCCTCGGACGTGCCGTCGGCGAAGTGGAGGCTCACCCCGTCGGCGTACTCGGTGTACCCGGTGACCTCGGCGCCGGTGACGATGGGCGCGGTCACGGCGCCCCGCAGGATGCCGTGCAGGTCGGAGCGGCCGATGGCGACCGTGGGCTGCCCGTAGCGCTCGACGAACTCGCCCACCGGGTAGGTGCCGAGGACCCGGCCCTTGGAGGTCGCGAAGTGGCACACGGACTGGGCGGGGGCGATCTCGGCGACCTTGTCGGCGAGCCCGAGGTGGGCCAGGGCGAGCATGCCGTTGGTGAAGATGTGCAGTCCGGCGCCGCCGTCGCGCAGTTCAGGCGCGCGTTCGAAGACTACGGAGTCGATGCCCTGCTGCTGCAGGGCCAGCGCGGTGGCGATGCCGCCGATCCCGCCGCCTGCGATCAGAACCCGGCGTATGGGACGGGGTGTTGCTACGGACATGGCTTTCTCCCGGAAGTCGGGGCGGATGGCTCGGAGGAACGGGGTCAGCGGTTCAGCGTGGGCATCTCTGCGGCCGGATAGCGGTCGCCGGCCGTGATGCCGTACGGCGCGATGGAGTCGATCGCCGCCAGGACGTCCTCGGAGAGCCGTACGTCGTTCGCGGAGATGTTCTCCTCCAGATAGGTGCGCCGCTTGGTGCCGGGGATGGCGACGACGTCCTGGCCGCGGGAGAGCACCCAGGCGAGCGCGAGCCGGCTGACGGTGGTGCCGGCCGCGGCGGCGAGGTCGCTGAGCTGGTCGACGACGGGCAGGTTCCGGCGGATGTTCTCGTCCTCGAAACGGGGTGCGATGCGCCGGAAGTCGAAGCCGCCCTCGGGGATGTCGGAGGTGCCGCGGATGGTGCCGGTCAGGAACCCGCGGCCGAGCGGGCTGTAGGCCACGAAGCCGATGCCCAGCTCGCGCACCGTCTCCAGCACGCCGTTGGCCTCGACGTCCCGGGTGAACAACGAGTACTCGGTCTGTACGGCGGTCAGCGGATGCACCGCGTGGGCACGCCGGATGGTCGCGGGCCCCGCCTCGGAGATCCCCAGGTGCCGGACGAGTCCGGCCTCCACGAGTTCGGCGAGCGCGCCGAAGGACTCCTCCACGGGAACTTCGGGATCGACCCGGTGCAGGTAGTAGAGGTCGAGGTGGTCGGTGCCCAGACGGCGCAGGCTGCCCTCCACGGACCGGCGGATGTAGTCGGGGCGGCCGTTGACCCGCCAGGTCAGCTGGCCGTCGGCGTCGATCTCACTGCCGACCTTGGAGGAGAGCACGACCTCGTCGCGGCGCCCGGCGACGGCGCGGCCGATCAGCTCCTCGTTGGCGAACGGGCCGTACATGTCGGCGGTGTCCAGCAGGGTGACACCGAGCTCCAGTGCCCGGTGGATGGTGGCGAGCGCCTCGGTCGTGTCCGTGTCGCCGTACCCGATCGTCATGCCCATGCAGCCCAGACCCTGGGCGGACACGTCCAGGCCCGGCTTCCCCAACGTACGTGTTTCCATTGCCACTTGAATTCTCCTGGAGTTGCGTCTGATGTCTGAGGTGACGGCCGCTCAGGCCGGGAGCGGTGCCCGCCAGGTCACCGAAAGACCGGTGTAGACGTACCGGCTGGCCTCGATGCCGAGCAGCACGATCCGGTCGCCGGGCCGGATGCGCCCCGAGGTCCAGCCCGCGTCCAGCGACAGCGGCACCGCGGCCGAACCGGTGGCCCCCACATCGGCCAGGTTCTCCACGATCCGCCCGGTGAGTGCCTGGTTGTCCTCGGCCGTCAGCCCGGCGGCCTCGTACTCGCCGGCGAAGTAGTCGGCGTTGCCCTCCGGCAGCACGATCGCGTCGAACTCGTCGAGCGCCCGGCCCTCCTTGCGCGCCATCTCCTGGATCGCGCGGACGAACACCTGCGGCCCGAACGAGGAGGTGCCGGGCACGTCGATCTTCATCTGGATCAGCTGGCGGCGGCGCAGCTGCTCCGCCTGCGACACGTCCGTACCGCCGCCGATGATCTCCATCCCGGGCTTGCGCAGACCACCCACGCAGGCGTTGACGAAGGTGGACTCGTCCGGCGACGTCCCCGCCGGCTCGGCCCGCAGCACCACGGCGCCCGCGCCGTCGCCGAACGTGTACAGCGTCAGCCGGTCCCGCATCCGCACCCGCGACGGGTCCTTGTCCAGGAAGAGCGGCGCCATCAGCGGCGAGACGGACTCGCTGCCCACCACCAGCGCGGTCCGCGCCGTTCCGTCGGCCAGCTGCCGCCGTGCCAGGTCCAGCGCCTGCACCCAGCCCGCGCAGGCACCGCGGATCTCGATCGCGGCAACGCTCTCCAGACCCAGGTAGTGCTGCAGGGTGGTGGCGACGTTGGGCAGCGTGTACTCCGGGGTCGCGGTGCACACCACGATCAGGTCGATCTCGCCGGGTTCCACACCGGCCCGTTCCAGGGCCTGCCGGGAGGCCCGCTCGGCCATCCGACTGTTGTTGATCACGTGCTTGCCGGAGACCGGGTCGATCATCCAGTACCGGGTCTTGACCTGGATGCCGTCGAGGACGTCGTCCGGCAGCGGCCCGACGTATTTCTCCAGCGTCGCGTTGTCCAAGGGGTCACCGGGCACATAGCCGCCGGTGGAGAGGATCCTCACGTCGTACGCGGTGGTCATCGGCCGGACTCCGTTCCATGGAGGGGTGCGGGGGACAGGACGAACGAGGTGTGGGTGCCGCCGAGCGACGAGCTGTTGACCAGGACCGGGCGGTGCGTCCCGCCCTCGCGCCAGGCGCCGACGGCGAGGACCGCCGACAGGTGGGCACCCGCGCCGACCGGCTCGCCGAGCACCCGCTTCGGCGCCTCGAACCGGACCCGGCCCATGTCGAACACGCGCTCCACGGCGGCCTGTTCGGGACGGTCGGCGGCAGCGAGGCCCGCCGCGTTCGCCCAGACGGCCGAGATGTCGCCGGGCCCGAGCCCGGCACCGCGCAGCGCCTCGCGCATCGCCCGCTCCACGCCGTCGCCGGACGGGTCCCAGCGGCCGATGCCGCACGCGTCCGACGCGGTCGCGTGCCCCAGGACCACGGCGTGGATCGGGGCACCGCGCCGCTCGGCACTCGCCCGGCGCTCCAGCACCAGTGCGATACCGGCCTCGGCGAGCGTGTACCGGCGCCCGGCCGCCGTACCGAACAGCGGGATGCCGCGGTACGCGTCCAGCGTGCCCGGCGAGAACGCCTCCACGGCCGGCACCAGCAGGCGCTCGGCGCGTCCGGCGCGCAGGAGGTCGTACGCGACCCCCAGGGCGGCGGCACCCGCCGCGTGCCCCGACGTCAGCGTCGATGTCGGCCCCTTGGTACCCAGGGCCATGGCGACCTGGCCGGCCGCGCCGTTGTACACGGTGAACGGGAACACGGCCGGGTTCGCGGCCTGCGCGCCCGAGGCCAGCACCGGAACGGTGAACCGTTCGCTGCTCTCCATCGGCCCGACCCCGGTGCCGACCACCACACCGGTCGCGGCGACGGCATCCGCGTCCGAGTCCGCACCCGCATGCCCCAGGGCGGCCCGGCACGCGACGATGGCGAGCTGGGAGACCCGGTCCATGCGCCGCCGCTGCTTGGGGGAGCCGGCCGCCGAGGGGTCGAACTCGAGCCTGGCCAGGCGGAGTCCGTCCTCCGGCGCACCCTGCCGGCGCCCGGACGCGTACGCCTCCCAGAGCGCCTCGGCCCCCTCGCCGGCCGAGGTGATCACACCGAACCCGGTCACCACGACGTCGTCCGGGCCGACGGCCGGAGCCGGCATGCCCGCGCCGCCGGGGCGGGCGAAGGCGACGGTGGCGTTGGCGCCGGCGAACCCGAAGTTGTTGGACAACGCGGTGTCCAGCACCATCGGACGGCCCGGCTCCGCCACCGGGTCGAGACCGCAGTTCGGGTCCACTCCGGTGAAGTTCGCGGTGGGCGGCGCCACCTGGTCGCGCAGGGCCAGCACCGTGACGATGCTCTCCACCGCGCCGGCGGCGCCGAGCAGATGGCCGATCATCGATTTGGTGCTGGACAGCGCGGTCTTCTCGGCGGCGTCGCCGAGCGCGGCCCGCACCGCGTTGCTCTCCGCGGCGTCGTTCTTCTGCGTACCGGTGCCGTGCCCGTTGATGTACCGGATGTCGTCGGGGACCAGGCCCGAGGTGGAGAGGGCCGCACGGATCGCCCGGGCCGCGCCCTCCCCCTCGGGGTGCGGCGCCGTCGGGTGGTGCCCGTCGGCGGACAGGCCGTAGCCCAGCACCTCGGCGACGACCGGGGCACCGGTGCGCTCGGCCGTCTCCAGCGACAGCAGCACGAGCATGCCGCTGCCCTCGCCCAGCGACAGACCCGACCGGTCCTTGGAGTAGGGGGCCGCCGGCTGCACCGAGAGCGACTCCAGGCTGCTGAACCCGGCGAACGCCGACTCGGTGAAGGCGTCGCTGCCGCCGACCAGCATCGCGTCGGCCCGGCCCGCCCGGATCACGTCCAGGGCGTGGGCGAGCGCGTGCGCACTGGAGGCACAGGCCGTGTTGGCACTGAGTACCGGGCCCTTGAAGCCGAAGGCGGCCGAGAGTGCCTCCGCGGCGGCCTGCGGAGGTACGAACGTGTAGCGGCGCCAGTCGGGCGTGCGGCCCTCCTGCACCTCGCGCAGGGCGAGTTCGGCGCTGCGCCACCCACCGTGGCAGGTGCCGTACGCGACGCCCCAGCGCTCGGCCGGGATGTCCACGCCGACCCGCAGGCCCGAGCCGGCCATGGCCTCCTCGGCGGCGGCCAGCGCGAAGTCGAGGGAAGGGGCGCGGGTGTCGGAGCCCGGAGCGTAGTCGTAGTGGGGGAAAGTGGGTTCGGTGACCTCACCGCCCACGTCGGTCTGGTAGCCGTCCATGGGCAGGCCGCGCACGGGTGAGATCGCCACCCGCCCCGCGCGCACCCCGTCCCACAGGGCCTCGGCAGAACCGCCGTACGAGGTGATCGCGCCCACTGAGGCGATCACGACGCGGACGGCCTGGTCAGGAACGTCGGTCATGCGTCTGCTTCCCTCTCTGACAGGGCTGTCCGGCCGCTCACGCGGACCTCGACAGGCTCAGGGCCACGGCCTGTCCCTCGATTCCCCGGGCCAGCGCCATCGCGTGTGCGGGCCGGGACTCCCGGGCGCCGCCGCGTACGTGGTCCAGCTCGCAGACCGGGTCGGGGTCGTCGAGGTTGAGCGTCGCCGGCACCGCCCCGTGGTGCAGGGCCAGCGCACACACGGCGGCGTTCAGCGCACCGCCACCGCCGACCAGGTGGCCCGTCTGCGGCTTGACGGTGCTGACCGGCACGGACCGGGCGGCCGGGCCCAGCGCGGTGCGCAGGGCGACGCTCTCGGAGGCGTCCCCGAGCCGGGTGGCGGAGCCGTCCGAGGCTATGTAGCCGAGGTCGTCGGCGGTCAGCCGGGCGTCCCGCAGCGCGTGCCGCACCGCCCGGGACAGGCCGCGGCCCTGGGCGTCCGGCGCCGGCGGCGTACCGCAGTCGTTGCCGGCGCCGAAGCCGGTCAGCTCGGCGTAGACGCGGGCGCCGCGACGCAGCGCCGCCTGCTTCTCCTCCAGCACCAGCAGGGCGGCGCCCTCGCCGGGGACCGCTCCGCTGCGGTCCCGGTCGTAGGGCCGGTACGCCTGCTGCCCCAGGTCGTTGCGCGTGGTCAGCACGCCGAGCCGGTCGAGCAGCGTCATCTGCCACCAGTCGGTGGCGTCGTCGTAGCCGCCCGCGATCGCCACGTCCGCGTCCCCGCGGCGCACCGCGCGCATGGCCCGGCCGATCGCGGTGGCACCCGCGTCCGCGCCACCCGCGAAGAAGGTGCTGGACCCCCGGATGCCGTACGTCTGCGAGATGTTGAACACCGCGCCGGGCTGCAGCCCCTCGACGAAGAAGAGCGGCGGCATGATGACGTCGGCGTGCCGGCCGAGGTGGGCCAGGTCGGCCTTGCCGTCCGGGCGGCGGATGACCTTGAACTCCTCGATCAGCTGATCCATGCGGCCGATCGTCTTGTTGCCCCCGAGGTACAGGCCGGCCCGGTGGCCGAGCTCGTCGCCGCCGGCCTGGTTGTGCGGCAGGCCCGCGTCGTCGAGGGCGAGCCGGGCGGCGGCCAGCGCGAGGCGGTCACCGCGGTTGATGGTGCGCAGCTGGCGCCTGGTGGCGAACCGGGTGGCGTCGAAGTCGGCGATCTCGCCGCCCAGCCGGGTCTGCAGCGGCGACGGGTCGTAGGCCCGGATCGGGCCGATCCCGGACTCGCCGGCCACCAGCGCCTTCCAGTTGGCCTCGGGGCCTTCGCCCAGCGCGGTCAGCAGGCCGATGCCAGTGATGACGACCTGGCGTTCGGTGCCGCTCATCGGTGCTCCTCCGGATCGCTGTGGGGTCGTCATCGCTCCGCCCCCTCCTCGTAGCGCCCGACGACCAGTCCGACGTTGGTGCCGCCGAAGGCGAACGCGTTGATGAGGGCGTGCCGCACGTCCCGCTTGCGCGCCGTGTTCGGGACGTAGTCGAGGCCGAGCCGCCGGTCGGGCGTCTCCTGGTTGATCGTCGGCGGCACCAGCGAGTGGTTGATCGCCCCGATCGCGGCGAGCATGCTCAACGAGGCCCCCGCCGAGGTGAGGTGACCGGCCATCGATTTCGGCGAGCTGATCAGCAGCCGCTGGGCGTCGTCGCCGAACACCTTCTTGATCGCCGTGGTCTCGGACAGGTCGTTTCCGTGGGTGCTGGTGCCGTGCGCCACCACGTACTCGATGTCGGACGGTTCCAGACCGGCGTCGGCGATCGCGCTCTGCATGGACTCGATGGCTCCGCTGCCGTCCGGCGGCGAGTCGGTGACCCGCCAGGCGTTCAGGCTGGTGCCGTAGCCCAGGACCTCGGCGACGATGTTCGCCCCGCGGGCACGGGCCGCCTCCAGCTCCTCCAGGACGAAGACGACGCTTCCCTCCCCGAGGACGAACCCGGACCGGTTGGCGTCGAAGGGGCGGCTGGCCCGCTCCGGATCGTCGTTGTAGTCCTTGGTCAGCGCCCCCAGCAGGCTGAAGCCCACCAGGTCGAGCCACGAGGTCAGCGAGTCGAAGCCGCCCGCGAGCATGAGCGTCGCGTCACCCTCCGCGATGGAGCGGAAGGCCTCTCCGACGGCGTGCGCGGAGCCCGAGCAGGCGGTGGACACACCCAGCATCGGGCCGGTCGCGCCCATCATCCGCGCGACCACCGACATGGGGATGTTCTGGCTGTAGGACAGGGCGGCCGAGGGCGAGTACGGGAAGAACGCGTCGTCCCGGCCGGTCTCCTCGCGCAGCGCCCCGACGTCCACCAGCCACTGCAGGTCCGGCCGGTCACAGCTCCCGCCCAGGGCCACGCCCATGTCGGCACTGTCGTACGTCTTCTCGTCGACTCCCGAGTCGCGCAAAGCCTCCCAGGCCGCGCCCACGGCGAAGGTGCCCGAACGCAGCAGACGGCGCAGCCCGTCCGAAGCGGGTACGACATCGGTGAGCCGGAAGTCCTTGACCTCGCCGGCGATGGTCACGTCCATGCCGGTGGTGTCGATCGAGGTCAACTGGCCTACCCCGCTGCGTCCTTCGGCCAGTCCCTGCCATGTGCTCGGCGCGTCGTTGCCGAGCGGCGTGACGGCGCCCATGCCGGTGACGACCACTCTGCGGTTCATCGCAGTGCCTCCGTCCCCGGCGACCGCCGGCCCGTCCGCGCGGTGTCGTCGTGCGCGGACGGCTGTCCGTACGTCTCGGCCGACGCGGTCGCCGCACGGCCGGCCGGCCGTGCGCCGGACTCCCGGCCGTCGACGCGGTCGTTCAGGTGGAACCGCATCATCGCCCTCCCTCGGTCTTGGGCCGCCCCAGGCCGAGCTGCGCGGTCCGGCCGCCGTCGGCCTGGGGCTCTGTGTGTCGTGTCCGAACATCCCGGTCGGCGCCCGACCGGGCCGCGCCCGCCCGGTGCCGCTGCGGGACTCCCGCGCCCGCAGCGGCCCGGCCGTCAAACCTCATGCCGATCGCCTCCTTCTGCCGTGTGTGTGCTGGGGACCGGTGCCGTGTCCGGCGTCGTGCGGGTGGACGGGTCCGGTTCGGGGGCCGTGTCAACAGGGCTGGGCAGGCACACCACGACCGCGTGCGCCACTGCGAGACCTCCGCTGTGGCTCAGGGAGATTTCGATGTGGTGCATACCGAGGGACCGGGCGACGGCCTCCACCTCGCCGTACAGCCGCACCCGGGGTTGCCCGGCCCGGTCGTTGACGACCTCGATGTCCGTCCACTCCATGTGCGGGCCCATACCGGTGCCGAGGCTCTTGAGCACGGCCTCCTTGGCGGCCCAGCGGCCGGCGAGGTGCTCGCCGACCCGTTTGCGCCGATAGCAGTAGGCCAGCTCGCGAGGGGTGAACACCCTTTCCCGGAGGTCGGGTTGGGTGGTCATCAGCTCCTCGACCCTGGCCACCTCGGCCAGGTCCATGCCGGTCCGCACCCGCACTGGCGGCGGAGCGGGGCGGTCCGGTGACCGCCCCGCGCCCGGCTCACGCAGCGGCTGCGGCGAGCGCGGCACGTTCGGTCACCAGATCCGTCAGGTTCTGCACGGTGAACAGGGTCAGCACCTCGTCCGCCGTGAGCTTGCCGGCGAGTTCCTGCACGTCGATCTGCGGCAGCGACTTCTTGAGCTGCGCCAGCCCGACCTCGTTGATGATGTCGTTCTCGTCGGCGAACTCCTCGTCGGGTATTCCGCCCTGGAGCAGTTCGGCGATGTCCGCGACCTTGATCTTCACGTCCGACGCCCGCTCGATGCGGAACAGGACGTCGAGCAGGTCGATGGACTCGGCGTCCAGGTCGCCCAGCAGGGTGGCCTCGGGCACGACCTCCTCGATATCGATGCCGAGCGCGTCCGCGACGGCCTCCTGGACGATGGTGCCGAAGTCTTTCCCGTCGTACGACATGTGTCCTATACCCTTCGTGAACGGTTGCTGGTGATGGACGGACCGGGGTGGTGCGGCCGACCGACGGGCCGGCGGTTCATGAGGTGTCAGGACGCCACCTGTTCCTGCCATGTGTCGGATGCCAGGGCGCCGTAGAGCGCCGTCAGGCGACGCGGGTCTCCGGTGGAGCGGGTGCGGACCTCCTCGAGCGTGCGGCGGGCGAGTCCGCTGAGCACCCGGCCGGGGCCGATCTCGGTGTAGGCGCTCACCGGGTGCCGTGCGGCGGTGCGCAGCACCTCGACCCAGCGGACGGGTCCGGTGAGCTGACGCCGCAGCAGCTCCCGGGCCTCCTCGCCCGAGACGACGTAGGTGCCGGTGACCGAACTGATCATGGGCAGGACGGGATCGGCGAACGGATGGGCGGCGAGCGCCTCGGTGAACTCCTCCTCCACCGCACTCATCAGCGAGCAGTGGAAGGGGGCACTCACGTCCAGCGGCACGACCCGGTCGGCGCCGGCGTCCAGCGCGGCCCGGCCGGCCTCCTCGACGGCGCGGACGTGGCCCGAGATGACGGTCTGCAGCGGCTCGTTGTAGTTCGCGACCTGGACCAGGCCGACGCCCTCGGCACTGCCGCAGGCGGCCAGCACCTGGTCCGAGGGCAGGCCCAGTACGGCCGCCATCGCGCCGGGCACCTCGCGGGCCACGTCGCCCATCAGCCGGCCGCGCAACCGCACCAGCTCCAGGGCCGACTCCAGGGACAGCACCCCGGCGGCCACCAGGGCCGGATACTCGCCGAGGCTGTGGCCCGCCGTCGCCGCGGGCCGGTATCCGGCGGCCTGCAGCAGCTCCCATACGGCGAGGCTGGTCGTGGCGATCGCGGGCTGGGTGATCTCGGTGGCGCCGAGTTCCTCGGCGCTCCCGGTCACGCAGATCCGCGACAGCGGCAGGCCCAGGATCTCGTCGGCCTGGGCGAACAGCCGCCGGGCCGAGGGGTAGGCGTCGAGCAGGTGCCGGGCCATGCCGGGCCGTTGCGAGCCCTGCCCGGGGAACATGGCCAGGCAGCCGGCCGACGTGCCGAGGCTGACGAGGCCGGTCCGACCGGTCATCAGGTACTCCTTCCGTGGGTTGGTGCGGGGGTGCGTTGCCAGCCGGCCGCGTCCGGCGCGGTGGCGGGCTCGAGGCGGTGCCAGGCGGCCGGCCGGCCCCAGCCGCGCCGGGCGGCCGGCGGCGGGTCCTGCTGCTCGGGGGCACGGCGCAGCGCGGAGAGCACGACCAGCAGTGCGGCCAGCTCCTCCGGTGTGGGGTTGCCCCGCAGCACCGACAGCTCAGTGCTCCGCGGCGTGCTCACAGCGGCTCGTTTCCGTGCTTGCGGAGGGGCTGCCGGGCCCGCTTGGTGCGCAGCATGTCCAGCGACTTGATGAGCACCCGCCGGGTGTCCGCCGGGTCGATGACGTCGTCGACATGACCGCGCCGGGCGGCGACGAGGGGGTTCATCAGCTGCTCGGTGTACTCGGCGACCAGCTCCCGGCGCAGCTTCTCCGGGTCCGCCGCCGCGTTGATCTGCCGGCGGAAGATGATGTTGGCCGCGCCGTCGGCGCCCATCACGGCCGTCTGGTTGGACGGCCAGGCGAACGACAGGTCGGAGCCGATCGACTTGGAGTCCATGACGATGTACGCGCCGCCGAACGCCTTGCGCAGGATGACCTGCACGCGCGGCACCGTCGCCTCGCAGTACGCGTACAGGAGCTTCGCGCCGCGCCGGATGATCGCGTTGTGCTCCTGGTCGGTCCCGGGCATGAACCCCGGCACGTCGACCAGTGTCACGAGCGGGATGTTGAACGCGTCGCAGGTGCGCACGAACCGTGCGGCCTTCTCCGAGGAGTCGATGTCCAGCACCCCCGCCATGGCGGCGGGCTGGTTGCCCACGATGCCCACCGTGTGGCCGTCCAGACGGGCCAGGGCGCACACGATGTTCGGCGCCCAGCGCTCCTGGATCTCCAGGTAGTCACCGTTGTCGACGATGTGGCCGATGACCGTCCTGATGTCGTACGGCGTCCGGTCGTCGACCGGCACCAGACGCAGCAGTTCCTCGCAGCGCCGGTCCGGCTCGTCCAGGGGCCTCGCGTAGGGCGGCATCTCGGCGTTGTTCGAAGGCAGGTAGGAGAGCAGCTCCCGTACGCCCTCGAAGCAGGACTCCTCGTCCGGGGCCACGAAGCTCGCCACGCCGGTTCGCGTGCCGTGGGTGTACGCGCCGCCGAGCTCCTCCTGGGTGATCTTCTCGCCGGTCACCGCCTGCACCACGTCGGGCCCGGTGATGAACATGTTGGCCATGCCCTCGACCATGAACGTGTAGTCGGTGAGCGCCGGTGAGTAGACCGCGCCGCCCGCGCAGGAACCGAGCACGACACTGATCTGCGGCACGACGCCCGAGGCGCGGACGTTGCGGGCGAACAGCTTGCCGAAGCCGGCCAGCGCGTCGATGCCCTCCTGGATACGGGCGCCGCCGCCGTCGTTGAGGCCGATGACCGGGGCGCCGACGGAGTCGGCGAGGTCCAGCAGCTGGTGGATCTTCGCGGCGAACGTCGCGCCCAGCGCACCGCCGCGCACCCGGGCGTCATGGGCGAAGACGAAGACCGTACGGCCGTCGATCTCGCCCCAGCCCGTGATCACGCCGTCGCCCTCGGGGTGCGAGTCCTCCATGCCGAAGCCCGTCGCCCGGTGCTCGGCGAACAGACCGAGCTCGGTGAACGTGCCCGGGTCGAGCAGTGTCTCGATGCGCTGGCGCGCCAGCAGCTTGCCCTTGGCCAGGTGGCGGGCCTCGGCATCCGGGTCGTGACCGAAGTGGGCCTCGGCCCGGCGGGTGGCGAGCTCGTCGGTCAGGTCCGCCATCGTGGGCGTGCGCACCGGTGCCGGCTGCCGGGCTTCGGAGTCGGTCTCGCCGAGATCCGGCAGCACGGCCTGGGGAGCGTGCGGAACAGCCATTGCGATCCCTCTCTGTCCTGCCCTCTCGCGTCGGGGCCTTGGGATCAACTGTCGAACCCCGGAGTGGGCGGAAGACTGGAGCGGCTCTTGACCGGGGGTGTACTCCCAGGTCAACGCCCTATACGGAGGTCGGATGCACCGTCTTTGCCGTCTCGTCGGCACGGCCTGTCCTGAGCCCGTGCGCGAAGCTGCGCTGCAGCCCGTCGAGCCGGTAGCGGGTGGGGCGGTCGGCCACGGCGGACTCGGCCACGGTCAGGAAGTGCGCCTCCACCAACTGCTCGCAGGCGTCCTCGACCGTGGCGAAGTCCTTGCCGAGCACCGGGCACGCCAGATGGGCGTCGAACTCGGACACCGGCAGGTCGGCCAAGGAGCGCAGCACCTCACGGGCGTCGTCGGGCAGCGCGTTGTACGACGCCGTGAAACTGGCACGCACGCTCAGCGAGCTGTGCGCCAGCTCGTCCAGACGCCGCCCCTCGTCACTCAGCCGTTCCGCGTAGCGGCGCAGCGACCAGTGGGGCCGGGCGTTGAGCCGTACGGCCGCGGCGCGCAGGGCGAGCGGAAGCCCGCCGCAGTACCGGGCGATCGCGGCGGCCGCGGCCGGCTCCCGGGTGACACGCTCCGTGCCCAGCATCCGGGCCAGGAGCCGCACACTGTGCCCGTGCGGCAGGACCGACAGTTGCAGGACGCGGGCCCCGAGCGGAGTGCTGAGCCGGCCTCTGCTGGTGAGCAGCACCGCGGTGTCCCCGCTGCCCGGCAGCAGCGGCTGCACCTGCTCGTCGTCGACCGCGTCGTCGAGCGTGATCAGCAGGTGACGACCGGCGAGAGCCAGCCGGTAGACCTCGGCGCGCTCGTCGGGGTCGGCCGGGATCCGGTCGGGGTCCGTGCCCAGCGCGCGCAGCAGCCGTCCCAGCACCGCGTGCGGATCCGCCGGACGGGCGCCGCTGCCGCGCAGCGCCGCGTACAACTGCCCGTCCGGGAAGGCGGACTGCAGCCGATGGCCCAGATGCACGGCCAGCGCGGTCTTGCCGACACCTCCCCCGCCGAAGAGCAGGACGGCGGGCGGTTGTGACGCGGAGGGCCGGGTCAGCGTCCGCTGGACCACGTCGAGTTCGCGTTCGCGCCCGGTGAAGTCCGGGAGGTCCACCGGCAGCATGTGCGGGGCGACGGGCGCGGGCCGGGGCGGGGTGAGGAGCTGGTGCGTCCCGGCGCCGTGCGGGTCGGGGCTGCGCGGGTCGGGGCCGCGCTCGGGCGGCGGTGCCGGAGCGGCCGCCTCGCCGCGCAGGATCGTTTCGTACAGCTGCTGCACCCGCGGCGACGGATCCGTGCCGAGCTCCTTGGCGATCAGCCGGCGCATCGACTGGTAGTACTCGAGGGCGTCGACGCTGCGCCCCTCCAGATAGAGGGCGAGCATCAGGCGCTCGCCGAGCTGCTCGGAGAGCGGGTCGGTCAGCAGGGCGGCGCGGAGTTCCGCGAGGACGGCGCCGGGCCGCTCGAGCCGGATCTCGGTGTCCGCCCACTGGGTCAGCGCCTCGTGGTGCAGCTGCCGCAGCGTCTCACGGACCCGGGCCGCCCAGTCGCTGTGCATGCCGGCCAGCGCCTCGCCCCGCCACATGGTCAACGCCTGCTGGAGCAGCGCGCTGCGTTCCTGGTCCCGGGCCTCCTGCTGCGCGTTCTTGAGCAGCCGGCGGAACCGCACCAGGTCCACCGCGCCGAGATCCGTCGACACCAGGTAGCCGGCCGACGACCTGACCAGGCCGATCGGCTCGGGCAGGTCCGCCGAGGCCCGGGCGAGCGCACGGCGCAGCCGGGTGACGTAGGTGTGGACGACGTTGCGGACTCCCGCGGGAGGCCGGTCCCCCCAGACGCGGTCGACCAGGGACTCCAGCGGCACCGGCCGTTCGGGATCGACCAGCAGGGCGCCGAGGATGCTGCGTTGGCGTGCGGGTCCGATATCGGCCAGGGCGCTGCCCGTCCAGAGTTCTATCGATCCCAGTATCCGGAGCTCCATCGAAGATCACCCGTATCCCTTCCAGTGACCGGAAAGCTAACTCCGGCCAGTGCAGCCCTCCTCGATTCCTGCTCTGGCCCATGAGCTGCGCTCGCGCTCCAGCGGAGCGCGAGGGACAGGCGAGGGGAGCGGCCTAGCGTCACCTCCCGAACCGAACCGGCCAAAGTCTGAAGGAGCCCCCATGGCCACCGAGGAGCACGAGTTCACTCTGCCTGGCGCCGATCTTCCGCAGCCCGACGCCGAGCTGCGCAAGAAGCGCGAGGCGGTCGTCATGGAACACACCATCGCCGAGTCCGCCTGGGACATCGACGGGGTGATCGCCACCTTCCCGCGCGGCGGCGTCTACCGTGTCATGCCGTTCGAGGAGGGGCCGCTGGTCGGTGAACAGGCCATCAAGCAGGGCTACTTCGCCGAACTGCAGAAGGCCTTCCCGGTCGCCGACCACGCCGTGTTCCACCTCCACCACACGCCGACCGCGGTGATCCTGGAGGCCCAGTTCCGCGCCAAGCAGGAGGCGGACTGGCGCGGCATACCCAACCGCGGCAAGACGGTCGACGCCCCCGTGGCCGTCTTCTTCCACTTCGACGGCGACGTGCTGCTCGACGAGACCCTCTACTTCGACATGGCGACCTTCGCCCGTCAGCTCGCCTGAGCATCCCGTGCCGGGGCGCCCGCGTCCGGGCGCCCCGGCGGCCCGGGCTGAAGTCCACCGCCGACCGACAAGGACCACCCATGCGCGTGTCCAGGACGGACCGGAAGAAGCCGTCGCCGACCCACTCGGCCGGAGTGCGCCCGCTCCTCCTCCAGGCCGCGGGTCTCACCCTGTCCGGCCTGCTGGCCGAGCCGCCCGACGGGCCGCCGCGGGCCACCGTCGTCGCCGTGCACGGCGGCGGCATGACCGCGGGCTACTTCGACGGGCAGGTCCACCCCGACCTGTCCCTGCTCACGCTGGGCGCCCGGCTCGGCTTCACGGTACTGGCCCTGGACCGGCCCGGATACGGCCGGTCCGCGGCCCAGATACCCGACGGCATGCTCCTCGACGAGCAGTCCGACGTGCTGCCCGCGGCGCTCGACGCCTTCGCCGAACGGCACGCCGTCGGGCGGGGGTTCCTGCTGCTGGCCCACTCCTACGGCGGCAAGCTCGCCCTGATGACCGTCGCGCGCACTCCCGGTCTGCTCGCCCTGGACGCCTCCGGTATCGGGCACCGTTTCGGCATCGAGCCGGCCGACCGGATGCGCCGCCGCATGGACTGGGAGCGCAACTGGGGTCCACTCGGGCTGTACCCGCCGGGCACCTTCCGCGCGGCCGAGGCCCTGGTCGCCCCCATGCCCGTCCGCGAGGCCTCCGAGGTGGACCTGTGGCCGGAGATGTTCGAGGAACTGGCGCCGCGGGTCGACATCCCGCTGCGGCTGACCTTCGCCGAGCACGAGGGCTGGTGGCTGCACGAGGAGCCGGACATCGCCGATCTGACCTCCCGGCTGACCAAGGCGCCCGTGGTCCGGGTCGAGCATCTGCCGGGCGCGGGCCACAACATCAGCCTCGGCCGGTCCGCCCGCTGCTACCACCTGCGCGCACTCGCCTTCTTCGAGGAGTGCCTGCAGGCCGCCGCGGAGGCCTGAACCGTCCGAGACGCACCCCCGGGCGGCGAGCCGTACGAGCCGAGGCCGGCGGACCGACAGCCCGTGCTGTGCGTCGTCGCGCACCCCGCGACGACCCGGCGGGCCCGTTCGCGCGCCCGCCAGGCCCAGTACGAACGGGGCGAGCACCGGCGTCCCGGGCCGCGGCCCGTTCCCTGCGCGGCGTCGTGTGGCCGGCCTGGTCGACGGCGCCCTCCCACACGGCCGGCCTCGACCCTTTGACAGGTTCGGGCCCGGAACGGGCTGGAGGACCGGTCCGGACAGCATTCGGCCCGCGGCCGCGGCGGCATCACTCCGGCCACGTGCCGCGGGACCACGACTTCCATCCGAGATCACGCCGGCGTCAGTGCGGTACCCAGACGAGTCGGTTCGGTGCTCACCGCCGAGACCAGGGCGCCCAGGCGCGAATCCATCAGGTCCATGACGTAGAAGTCCTCGAAGCGCAGTGGTGTCCCGTCTCCCTGCCCGCTCAGCGGGAGCGCCGAGAGATCGAGGGAGCCGAGCGAGTCCAGGTCCGTCCTGCCTACCTTGATCAATGCCTCCTTGCGGACCCATTGACGCAGGAAGGCGTGATCGGGGTCCGCGTGCGCAGTCACCAGGGCGAGCTCGGCGGCAGTGAGCACATGGTGCATGACCTCGGTGCCGCGGCCCCGCACGAGCCGCTCCACGTCGATCCCCACCGGGACGTGACCGGCCGCGGCGGCCACCACGCCGCCCGCATGGGACAGACTCAGGTACACGTCCGGCCGGTCGGCGAGCAGCGGCCGGCCGTGGTCGCCGCTGCGGCACGCCGGGCAGTGCTGGGTGAAGGCCACCTCGTCCGGGGCGACACCCAGCAACCGCGCCGCGCAGAGCCGGACCAGAGTGTGCGCGGCGACGAAGTCCCGCCGGGACGTCTCCCGGTGGAACCGGGCGAGCCGCCCCCGCTCTGCCTCGTTCAGCAGGTGCGGCCCCGCCATCGGATGCCGCAGCACCTCTTCGGTGCCTGCCACCACGGCCACCGGGCCGCCCGCGTCAGTCATCGCTCCCCGTCTCCTCGGGCCCCGATTCCCCATGCCCGGCTCCGCGACGCGGCGGCCGTGTGCCACGCGATGGCCTCGTCGCCGAGCACACCGGGGACCGGGCGACCGCGTTCGCGAAGGCCGCCGTCAACGACTCGAGGCGCCGGCCAGGACGCGGTCCACCAGACCGCCGATGGTGACACCGGCCAGTTCGGCGCGCCGGATGTCCACCCCGTACGTCCGCTTGACCGTGACCATCAGATCGGCGATGTCGAGTGAGTCGATCTCCAGGGTGTCGATCGTGGTCTCCGCGGAGATGATCTCCTCCGGTACGCCGAGGTCGACGAGCTCGGTCCGCAGCAGCTCGTGCACGGCCTCCGGGGTCACCTCAGTGGGGTTGGACATGGGGTTTTCTCCTTGTCGTTGGACGGAAAGCGAGCCGCGGGCGAAGTCGGGTGCGGCCCGAAGCCGGCATCGAGCGGTCTCGAGGCGGCCGTGAGCAGGCCTGTGATCAGCCGCCGGGGGAGAAGAGTGCGGGCTCGGCGAGCGGCGCCGCCTCGGGGACGGGTCCGGCGCTGTCGCGCAGCGTGTACCGGAACGCGTCCAGCAGCGCGTGCCACGAGGCGGTGACCAGGTTGTCGTCGACGCCGACGGTGCTCCAGCGCCGCCGGCCGTCGACGAACGTGGCCAGCACCCGGGCCGGAGCCGCGCTGCCCCGTCCGCCGGTGGGCATCCGTACCTGGTAGTCCGCCAGCTCCAGCCCGGCCAGCGCGGGGAAGAACGTGTCGAGACCCTGGTGCAGCGCGCGGTCCAGCGCGTTGACCGGTCCGCTGCCCTCGCCCACGGCGACGACCGGCTCGCTGCCGGGCACCCGCAGCCGCACGCGGGCCTCGGTGACGGTGTCGCCGGAGCACTGCTCGACGGTGACACGCCAGGAGTCCACCGCGAACGGCTGTGTCTCGGCCGTCTGGCCGAACAGCACCTCGCGCAGCAGCAGTTCGAAGGAGGCGTCAGCGGACTCGAAGCTGTAGCCCTTGTTCTCCAGCTCCTTGACGCGCGCCGAGGCCCGGGCCACCGGCTCGGAACCGGCCGCCACCGTGTAGCCGAGCTCGCGTGCCTTGAGCTCGATGGAAGACCGGCCGCCCAGGTCGGAGACGAGGGTGCGCATCCGGTTGCCCACGACGGCCGGGTCGATGTGCTGGTACAGGTCGGGATCCACCCGCAGCGCGGAGGCGTGCAGGCCCGCCTTGTGGGTGAAGGCGGAGGAACCGACGTAGGGGTCGGCCGGCCGCGCCGGGTGTCCGGTCAGCTCACTGATCGCCCGGGCCGTGGCGGCCAGGTCGGCCAGGCGCACGGCCGGCTGGACCTCGATGCCCCGCTTGAGGACGAGGTCGGCGGCGACGGTGAACAGGTTGGCGTTGCCGCACCGTTCACCGTATCCGTGGGCGGTGCCCTGCACCTGCACGGCACCCGCGTCGACGGCGGCGAGGGTGTTGGCGACGGCGCAGCCGGTGTCGTCGTGGCAGTGGATGCCGAGCCGGGCACCGGTCTGCGCGAGCGTGTCGGCCACGGCCTCGCGGACCTGGTCCGGCAGTGAACCGCCGTTGGTGTCGCACAGGACGACGGCGTCGGCACCGGCCTCCGCCGCCGCGCACACGCATTCAAGTGCGTACGCGCGGTTCACGCGATAAGCGTCGAAGTAGTGCTCGGCGTCCACGAACACCCGCCGGCCCGCGTGGACCAGATACCGGACGGTGGTGGAGATCATGGCCAGGTTCTCGGCGAGAGAGGTCCGCAGCGCCCGTTCCACGTGCCGGACATCCGTCTTGGCGACCAGGGTGATCACCGGCGCGCCCGAGTCCAGCAGGGCCCGGACCTGGGGGTCCGTGGCGGCCAGCGCGCCGGGGCGGCGCGTCGCCCCGAACGCTACCAACTCTGCGGTTTCCAAAGTGAGTTCGGTTCGTGCACGGTGGAAGAACTCGGTGTCCCTGGGTACCGCGCCCGGCCACCCGCCCTCGATGTACCCGACGCCGAAGGCGTCCAGGTGGCGCGCGACGGCGAGCTTGTCCTGCACCGTCAGCGTCATGCCCTCCTGCTGGGTGCCGTCCCGCAACGTGGTGTCGTAGAGCTGCACGCCTTGCACTGCCATCACCGTGACCCTCCTGGGTAGCTCACTGTGCGCCACGGTCCGGCAGAGCCCTCAAGAATCACTTGAACCGGCGACTGGTGGCACCGCCCGGCGTCCGCATGGCCCGACTTTGCGTTGCCCTCCGGTGCGCCTGCGCCTCACAAACACTGGAGCAGTGCTCGAAAAGAACTCGAAGGCCCCCCGAGAAATACTCGAAGAATTACCGGGAATTGCTCGAGAAATACCCGATCGTCGGGGTCGGGAACCAGAGTCGTCCGGCCGGTGGATGTACCGATGAATCCGCCGTCGAGTCGGGTCGCCGTGCCGCCCTACCTGCCGCAACAAGGCTTCTGACCTGCGTCGACGCCTTGGTGACCAGAGGCCCTGCCGTTCCCGTCGGCCACTCGGGGGGCGCCGGAATGCGTGTGCACGCTTCCCGCTGCGGCGCCGACTCATTCCGCTTTCCGGATCTGTGCGGTGCGGCGGAAGGTGCGGCGGATGGTATTGTCCGCACCGGGGCGGCTGAGTATCGTCGGTGCAATGCATGATGACGTCGTAATCACAGGCATAGGGGCCATTACTCCGGTCGGAAATGATCGGGAGAGCAGCTGGGAAGCAATGGTGGAGGGGCGATCCGGCGCCGGACCCATCACCGCTTTCGACCCCGCCGGAATGAGCACCCGAATCGCCGCTGAAGTGAAATCCTTCCGGCCCTCCGACCATTTTGACGCCAAACGCGCCAAACGCATCTCCCGGTTCACCGCGTTCGCCGTCGTGGCGGCGCGCGAAGCGGTGGCCGACGCGAAGCTGAACATCGACGACGACAACCGGGACCGGGTGGCGGTCGTGGTGAACGCCGCCGTGGCGGGCTTCGACACCATCGAGGCGGCCACTCGGCAGTTGGTCGCCGGCGAGGAACCGAGCGCCTACTTCGTGCCGTACTCGTTGGCGAACATGCCCAGCTGCGAAGTGGCGATCGACCTCGGCGTGCACGGCCCCGTCAACGCCAATGCGCTGGCCTGCACGAGCGGCCTGTACGCCCTGATGGACGCACGGCGTCTGATCCTCTCCGGCGAGGCGGACGTGGTCGTCTGCGGCGGCACCGACGCGGGGGTCACGCGGTCGTTCATGAACGGTCTGGGCACCATGGGCGCGCTGTCCCGGCGCAACGACGACCCGGCCGCGGCGAGCCGCCCGTTCGACGTGGACAGGGAAGGGTTCCTGCTCGGCGAGGGGGCGGTGGTCATGGTCCTGGAGTCCGCCGAGCACGCCCGCCGACGGGGGGTCACCTCGTACGCCGCCGTCAGCGGTGCCGCGCTCACCTGCGACGCCTTCCACGTCAGCCACCCGCTCCCGACGGGTGAGTTCGCCACGGCGGCGATCAATACCGCCGTCCAGCGGGCCGGAGTCGCACCGGACGACATCGACTACGTCTGCGCCCACGGCACCTCGACCAAAGCCAACGACGCCACCGAGACCAAGGCGCTCCGTGCGGCGCTCGGCGGGGCACTGGACCGGATCCCGGTGAGCAGCCCGAAGTCCACCGTCGGCCACCTGCTCGGCGGAGCCGGCGCGCTGAACGCGATGGTGTGCGCGCTGGCCATCCGTGACGGCGTCGTGCCGCCCACGATCAATCTGAACTCACCCGACCCGGAGTGCGACCTGGACCACGTGCCCAACGTCGCGCGGCGGGTGCCGGTGCGTACGGCGATGGCGAACGCCTTCGGCTTCGGCGGCCAGAACTGCGTCATGGTGTTCACCGCTCCGGACCCGGTCTGACGATCCGGCGCCTGCGGGGAGCGGCCCGAGCCACGGGGTGCCGGCCGGCCCGTCCGATGCTCCGCACCCTCCCCGCAGCGTCCGCCGGCCGTGCCACAGCTTGCGGTTTCTTGGCAGAACCGCAGGACTGCGAGGCCGACTCAGGGCAATGAGCGAGGGGTGACACGCATCGCAATCGTCGCCCTCACCCTGGCCGCCGGCATCGCGGCGGCCGTTGCCGCGGCCGGTCTCTCGCCCTGGTGGTGGCCGGCCGCCGTACCGCTCGTCCTGCTGGGTCTGCTGGGCGCGGCGGACCTGCTGCAGCGCCGGCACTCGGTGCTGCGCAACTATCCCGTTCTGGGGCATGCCCGCTTCCTTCTGGAGCGGATCCGCCCGGAGCTGCAGCAGTACTTCATCGAGCGGAACTACGACGGCCGTCCCTTCGACCGGGATGTCCGCACCATCGTCTACGAGCGGGCGAAAGGCACGGACGCCGAGCAGCCGTACGGCACCGAACGGGACGTCTACCAGCCCGGCTACGAGTTCCTGGTGCCGTCGATGGCCCCGTGCCCGGTGCCGAAGACACCGCCGCGCGTGCGGATCGGCGGCCCCGACTGCAGCCGCCCCTACGACATGGCGCTGCTGAACGTGTCGGCGATGAGCTTCGGCTCGCTGTCGGCCAACGCGGTCCTCGCCCTCAACGGCGGCGCGAAGGCCGGGGGTTTCGCCCACGACACCGGCGAGGGCGGCCTCTCGGAGTACCACCTGAGGCCCGGCGGGGACCTGGTCTGGGAGATAGGCACCGGGTACTTCGGCTGCCGTACCCGGGACGGCGACTTCGACCCCGCCGAGTTCGCCGACAAGGCCGCGCACGATCACGTCAAGTGCGTGTCCCTGAAGCTGTCGCAGGGCGCCAAACCGGGCATCGGCGGGGTCCTGCCGGGCGCGAAGGTCAATGCCGAGATAGCGAAGGTACGGGACGTGCCCGAGGGGCGGACCGTGATCTCGCCGCCGTACCACAAGGTGTTCTCCACCCCGCGCGAACTCGTCCGCTTCATCGCCCGGATGCGGGAGCTGTCCGGTGGCAAGCCGACCGGGTTCAAACTGTGCGTGGGCTCGCGCCGGCAGTTCCTCGCCGTGTGCAAGGCCATGCTGGCCGAGGGCACGGCCCCCGACTTCATCATCGTGGACGGGGGCGAAGGCGGCACCGGGGCCGCGCCCCTGGAGTTCGCCGACCATGTGGGAGCCCCGCTGACCGAGGGGCTGCTCACCGTGCACAACGCCCTCGTCGGCGCGGGCCTGCGCGACCGGGTCAGGGTCGGGGCGAGCGGCAAGATCGCCACCGGCACCGATCTGGTCAAACGGCTCGTGCAGGGCGCCGACTACGGCAACGCCGCGCGGGCCATGATGTTCGCCGTCGGCTGCATCCAGGCGCAGCGGTGCCACACCAACACCTGCCCCACCGGTGTGACGACACAGGACCCCCGGCGCGCCCGTGCCCTCGACGTCCGCGACAAGACGCCGCGCGTCCAGCGCTTCCAGGAAGCGACCGTGGCCAGCGCCCTGCAGATCATGGCGTCCATGGGCGTCACCGATCCCGCCGAGCTCCGCCCGCACATGCTCCGCCGGCGCATCGACCCCTACACCGAACGCTCCTACGAGGAGCTGTACGAGTGGCTCGGGCCGGGGCAGTTGCTCGCCGGGCCTCCGCACTCCTGGGCGGCCGACTGGGAGGCCGCCGACCCCGACCGATTCACCGTCTGACCTGGAGGAACCAAGTGGCCCGTACCGTCGCCCGCGTCATCGTGGACGCACTGAGCGAACTCGGCGTGCACCAGGTGTTCGGCGTCGTCGGAGACGCGCTCAACCCCCTGACGGACGCCATCCGCACCACCGGAAACCTGGAGTGGGTGGGTTGCCGGCACGAGGAGGCCGCGGCGTTCGCCGCGAGCGCCCAGTCACAGCTCTCGGGCACCCTCGGTGTCTGCATGGGCACGGTCGGACCCGGTTCCGTCCACCTGCTCAACGGGCTGTACGACGCGGCCAAGAGCCGCACCCCCGTCCTGGCGATCGCCGGCCAGGTGCCGCTGGCCGAACTCGGCAGCGACTACTTCCAGGAAGTCGACAACGACGCCCTCTTCAGCGACGTGGCCGTCTTCCGCGCGACCATCACCTCTCCCGACCAGCTGCCGCAGATGCTCGAGACGGCGGTGCGCCACGCCCTGGGCCGCAAGGGCGTCGCCGTCCTGACCGTGCCCGGAGACCTGGGCGAGCGCGAACTGACCAACGACCGCCCAGCCCGGTTCTCCCTCAACACCCCGCTCAGCCGGCCCGAGGAGGCCGCGGTGCGGCGGGCCGCCGGGCTCCTGGACCGTGCCGAGCGGGTCACGTTGCTCGTGGGACGGGGCGCACGCACCGCGCGCGAGGACGTACTGACCCTGGCCGACCGGCTGGCCGCGCCGATGGTCCTCACGCTCAAGGCCAAGGAGGGCTTCGAAGGCGACGCCAACCCGTTCCAGGTCGGCCAGACCGGGCTGATCGGCAACCCGGCCGCCGCGTCGGCCCTGCACGACGCGGACACCCTGCTGCTCCTGGGGACCGACTTCCCCTACCGGGACTGGTATCCGGAGGGCAGGACCGTCATCCAGGTGGACACCGAGGCCGCCCACATCGGGCGGCGGGTACCCGTCGAGGTCGGCCTCGTCGGCGACACCGGAGTGACCGTCCGCGACCTCCTCACCCATCTCGCCGCACCTCCCGCCGGGACGGAGGGCGCGCGTGACCGCTCGCACCTGGAGAAGGCACGTGAGCGTTTCGAGCAGTGGAGCCGGGGCCAGGCGCGGCTGGCCGACCCGGCGCACGACAAGGGGCTGCTCGGCCGTGTGCGTGCCTCGCTGGACAACCGGACCCACGACATCCGGCCGGAGGCGCTGGCGGCCGTGGTGGACCGGCTGGCCGCCGACGACGCCGTCTTCACCTCCGACACGGGCATGGCGACGGTGTGGCTCTCCCGTTTCGTCGAGATGCGGGGTGACCGGCGGCTCATCGGTTCGTACAACCTCGGGTCGATGGCCAACGCCATGCCCCAGGCGCTGGGCGCCCAGTGCCTGGACCGGGAGCGCCAGGTGGTGGCCTTCTGCGGGGACGGCGGCCTGAGCATGCTCCTCGGGGACCTCATGACGCTGAAGACGCACCGGCTCCCCGTGAAACTCGTCGTCTTCGACAACCGCCGCCTGGGCATGGTCAAGCTCGAACAGGAGCAGGCCGGGCTCCCGGAGTTCGGCACCGTCCTGGACAACCCCGACTTCGCCGCCGTCGCCACGGCCATGGGCATCACCGGGATCCGGGTGACCGATCCGGCCGACCTGGAGAAGGCCGTACGGCGTGCCTTCGACACCGCCGGGCCGGTGCTGCTCGACGTGCTCACCAACCCGGACGAGGTCGCGGTGCCGGCCAAGCCGACCGTCGAGCAGGGCTGGGGTTTCGCGGTGGCCAAGGTCAAGGAGGTCGTACGCAGCCACGGGGACGACGGCGCGCACTGACACGGCCGGCGCAGTCGTGGGAACATGCGTGCATACGTGCGTGGAGCCGGGGTAGGCGGCTGATCGTCGGTGAGCTCGTCGGTGAGCGGACCGACGGGGAGAGACCGATCGATTGGGAGGGGCGCATCATGGCGACGACGACCGTGCAGACGACCGGACAGACGGTGGGAGTACCGGAGATCGCCGACCCGTCCCAAGTCACCCCCAAGGACGCACGGGAGCTGTCGAAGCTGTTCTTCGACCAGCTCGCGGTGCTGGAGGAGGGCACGCCCGAGTACCAGTACGCGCGCAACACGCTGATCGAGATGAACATGTCCCTGGTCCGCTACGCGGCCGGCCGGTTCCGCAGCCGCGGCCCGGAGGAGATGGAGGACATCGTCCAGGTCGGCATGATCGGGCTGATCAAGGCGATCGACCGGTTCGAGCTGTCCCGTGAGGTGGAGTTCACCTCCTTCGCCGTCCCCTACATCGTCGGCGAGATCAAGCGGTTCTTCCGCGACACCTCCTGGGCCGTGCACGTGCCCCGCCGGCTCCAGGAGGCCCGGGTGCAACTCGCCCGCGCCAAGGAGGAGCTGAGCAGCCGGCTGGGCCGGACGCCGACCACCAGGGAACTGTCCGAGCTGATGAGCCTGCCCGAGGAGGAGGTCGTGGAGGCGCAGCTCGCCTCCAACGGCTACCGGTCGGCCTCCCTGGACGCGACGATCAACGGCAGCGAGGACGGCGAGGCCGCGCTCGCGGACTTCATCGGCGACCAGGATCCGGCGCTCGGCCTCGTCGAGGACTTCCACGCCCTGGCACCGATGATCGCCGAACTCGACGAACGCGACCGCAAGATCATTCACTGGCGCTTCGTCGAGGAACTCACCCAGGCCCAGATCGGCGAACGCCTGGGCGTCTCCCAGATGCACGTCTCCCGCCTGATCAACCGTCTCCTGGCCCGCCTGCGCGAGGGCATGCTCAGCACTCGCTGAGCCGCTCCCCGCGGCGTACACGCTTGTGACCGTGCGGCCCGGCCTCCGTCAGGAGGCCGGGCCTTCTCGGCGTTCTCCTCGGTCACCGGCTCGATGCGGATGCGGGAGATCGCCCGGCGCCATGCCGGTGACCCCTACTTGACCTGCTCGGCCGCCCAAGCCGCCCATTCCCGCCGCATCTCGTAGAACCGCAGGCCGTATTCCAGGGCGATGCGGCCGTAGACCGAGAGATCGTCGTCGTCCCAGTCGACCGCGTCGACGAGGTGGCGCAGTTCGTCGTACAGCTGGGCCGACTGGTCGGTCAGGTCGGTCAGGTAGGCGTGGGCCTGGCCGGGTTCGAGGACGCCCAGGAAGAAGACGCGCAGGAGGACGTCGCTGCGGGTGGTCCGCTGGGGTTTCGTCTCCGTGAGCCAGTGCCGCAGTTCTGCCATGCCCTCGTCGGTGAGGGCGTATTCCTTGCGGCCGCGCGGGCCCTCGGCGGCCACCGTGATCAGGCCGGTGTCCGCGAGCTTCGTCAGCTCCGTGTAGATCTGGCTCTGGGTCGCCGGCCAGACGTTGGCCAAAGACGTCTCGAAGCGCTTCAGCAGGTCGTAGCCGCTCGCGGAGCGCTCCGTGAGCAGGCCGAGGAGTGCGTGTCTCAGGCTCATGCCCCCACTCTACATTCCAGTATTGACATGTCGCTAGTAGACCTTCTAGTTTTGACATGTCGAGAGAGGAACCCGGCAGTGACCGGGACACTCATGGGGAGAGAGCAATGTCCTACCTGCGCACGTTCCTGCCGTGGATCGTCTTCGCCGTACTGCCCTCCGGCAGCTGGCAGTGGGGCGCCCTCGCCGCACTCGTCGTCGCCGTGGTGGTCATCGCCCAGCAGCGGCGGGCCGGAACCGGATGGGACGCGCTGATCATGGAGCTGGGCTCGGCCGTCTTCTTCGCGGTGCTGGCCGCCATCGCCTTCGCCGACCCGCACTCCGGCGTCCACGACTACTCCGCCGCCCTCTCCTCCGGCACCCTCGCCGTCATCGCGGGCGTCTCACTGGCCGTAGGCAGGCCGTTCACCCTCGGCATCGCCAAGCGGACCACACCGCGCGAGGTGTGGGGACTCAAGCCGTTCATCCGGACCAACGTCGTCCTCACCGCGGTGTGGACCGCCGCCTTCGCCCTGACCGCCGTCGTCCTCGCGCTCGTCGCGCACTCCGGACACGCCCACTCGGCCACCGCCACCGTCGTGCAGATCGCGGGCTTCGTCGTCCCGATGGTCTTCACCGTCCGCTACGTCGCCCACGTCCAGGCCAAGGCCGGGCAGGTGGCCCGGTGAGCAGCCCCACCCCCCGCCACCTCGCCGGCAACTACGCCCCGGTCGCCGAGGAGCTCACCGCCCACGACCTCCCGGTCACCGGCACGCTCCCGCCCGAACTGAACGGCTGGTACGTGCGCAACGGCCCCAACCCGGCCGACGCTGCCTCCGGGCACTGGTTCTTCGGCGACGGCATGGTCCACGGCTTACGCATCGAGGACGGGCGCGCGGTCTCGTACCGCAACCGGTGGGTCCGCACCAGCAGCCTCACCGACGGGGCGCGGATGTACGACGACCAGGGGCACCGCGACCTCACCGCCGGACCCGCCAACACGCACGTCGTCCGGCACGCCGGCCGCACCCTCGCCCTCGTCGAGACCGCCCTGCCCTACGAGCTGACCCGTGACCTGGAGACCAAGGGCCCCTACGACTTCGGCGGCCGGCTGCACACCGCCATGACCGCCCACCCCAAGACCTGCCCGGCCACCGGCGAACTCCACTTCTTCGGCTACGGCATCCTGGAGCCCACCCACCTCACCTACCACCGCGCCGACGCCGACGGCGACCTGGTGATCAGCAGGCCGATCGAGGTGCCGGGCGCGACCATGCTGCACGACTTCTGCCTGACCGCGGAACACGTCGTCTTCCTCGACCTGCCCGTCGTCTTCGACCTCGACCTCGCCATGACCGGCCGCACCATGCCCTACTGCTGGGACGACGGATACGGCGCCCGGCTGGGCGTGCTGCGCCGCGACGACCCCTACGGCGAGGTGCGCTGGTTCGACATCGACCCCTGCTACGTCTTCCACTCGCTCAACGCCCACGACGCACCGGACGGCACCATCGTGCTGCACGTGATGCGGTACGCCGACATCTGGCGGCGCACCGAGCACGGCCTCACCCCGCCGCGCGACGCCGTGCTGTGGAAGTGGACGATCGACCCCGCGACCGGAACGGTCCGGGAGGAGCAGGTCGACGACCGGCCGGGGGAGTTCCCCCGCGTCGACGACCGGCTCACCGGACTCGCCGCCGGCCACGGCCACATCACCAGCGACAACACCCTGGTCCGGTACGACCTGGGCACCGGCGCGGTCACCGCGCACGACTTCGGGCCCGACCGCACCCCCGGCGAGGCCGCCTTCGCCCCCGCCGACGAGATGGCCGGCGGTCCCGGCTGGCTCATGACCTACGTGTACGACGCCACCACCGACCGCAGCGACCTGGTGGTCCTGGCCGCCGACGACCTCGCGGCGGGGCCGGTCGCCACCGTCCACCTGCCCGCCCGGGTGCCGTTCGGGTTCCACGGCAACTGGCTCGCGGACCGACCGGACTGACCGGGCGGCGCGCCCCGCCGGGTCCCGCGGAGGGGCCCGGCATGTCCGGCTGGTCCGTTCAAGCGCCCCTTTAGGCATTCACCAGAAGATCGTCGGCGTCATGGGCACCGCGCGCCATGCGCGACATGCGAGGGGGATGCAGTTGTCACGCTTCGCCACTTTCACCGACCTCGTCCGGGCGCGGTGCGCCGAGTCCGCGGGCGACGACGTACACATCCAACTCCGCGACACCGAGGACGGCCCGGCCGCCGAGCGGCTGACCTACGGGGAACTGGACCGAGCGGCGCGCCGCATCGCCGGGGCGCTGCGCGCGCACCGGGTCGAGGGACGGCCCGTGCTGCTGATGTACCCCGGCAGCCTCGAGTTCCTGAAGGCGTTCACCGGCTGCCTGTACAGCGGGGCCGTGGCCGTGCCCGCCCCGCTGCCCGAGGGCGGCGCCAAGGGGCGGCTCGGGCGCGGTTCGGCGATGCTGCGCGACTGCGGGGCCAAGGTCGTGCTCACCGACCGGGCCAGCGCGCCGGACGTCGCCCTGTGGCTGGCCACCGAGGGCCACGGCGACGACGTGGTGTGCGTGGCGAGCGACGCCCTGCCGGACGGCGACGACGCCTGGGAGGCGCCCGCCACCGGAGCCGACGACCTCGCCTTCCTGCAGTACACCTCCGGGTCGGTGTCCGAGCCGCGCGGAGTGATGGTGACCCACCGCAACCTGATGGCCAACCAGTCCGCCCTGCAACGGGTGCTCGGCACCACGTCCGCCGACCGGTTCGGCGGATGGCTGCCGCTCTACCACGACATGGGACTCATCGCGCACCTGCTGCACCCCCTCTGGCTGGGCAGCGCGTCCGTGATGATGTCGCCGACCGCGTTCATCAAGCGCCCCGTGCGCTGGCTGCAGGCCATCGACGAGCACGGCGTCACCATCGGCGGCGGACCCAACTTCTGCTACGACCTCGCACTGCGCCGGGTCACCGACACCCAGCTGGGCCGGCTCGACCTGTCCCGCTGGCGGCTCGCGCTCAACGGGGCCGAGCCGGTGCGCGCCGACACGCTCGACGCCTTCGCCCGCCGGTTCGCCGCCGCCGGGCTGCGGCCCGAGGCCATGTACCCGTGCTACGGGCTCGCCGAGGCCACCCTCGTGGTCTCCGGCGGCGTGGGCGGCCGGCCGTACCGGCGGTTCGAGGCCGACGCCGCCGCCCTCGCGCGGGACGTGTTCGCGCCCGCCGGGCCGGGCACGGAATCCCGGACCCTCGTCGGCAGCGGGCGGGTCACCGACTTCGACGTCCGCATCGTCGACCCCGTCGGCTACCGGGAACTGCCGGCCGGTGCCGTCGGGGAGATCTGGCTGCGCGGCGACAGCGTCGCCGCCGGGTACTACGGCAGGCCCGAGGAGAGCGAGGCCACCTTCCGGGCCGTGCTGGACGGCGGGGAGGGCGGATTCCTGCGCACCGGGGACCTCGGGGTGCTCGACGACGGCCAGCTGTACGTCACCGGGCGGCTGAAGGAAGTCGTCATCCTCAACGGGCGCAACGTCTACCCGCAAGACGTGGAGTACGCCGTCAAGGCACTGCACCCCGCGCTCGCCGCGGGCAACGGCGCCGCCTTCTCCGTGGAGGCCGGACGCGAACAGCTCGTCCTCGTGCAGGAGGTCAGGGGCGAGCAGCTCGACGGCCCGCAGCTGCGCGAACTCGCCCAGCGCATCCAGCAGCTGATCGGCAAGGAGTTCCACGTGCCCGCGGGCAACGTGCTGCTCGTGCGGCCCGGCACCGTGCGCCGCACCACCAGCGGCAAGGTCCGGCGCACCCTCATGCGGCGGGAGTTCCTGGCCGGCGAGGTGCACGGCGAGTACGAGGTGTTCGACCCGGCCGTCCGCGCCCTCGCGCGCGCCGGGGACGTGCTCCTCGGGGAGGGGCTGTTGCAGTCCACCGCCGGCGGTGGCGCATGGTGACCCTCGCCGCCGCGCCCGTGCGCGAGGCCGAGGTGCAGCGCCGGGTGGCCGCCGTGGAGGACCTCCTCGGCGATCCCGGCGACCCCGCCAACCCGTGCGGCTACGCGGCCCTGCTGGACGCCGACCGGGACGCCGTGCGCAGCGTGCCCGGCGAGGACGCCCTCGACCGGTCCGGCATGCACCACGAATACGTACCCGTCGCCCTCGGCGGCCGGCTCACCTCGATGGACACCCTGGTCCGCGTCATGCGCCCGGTCTTCCGGCGTGACGTGGGCCTCGGCATGGGATACGGCGCCATGTCCTTCATGGCCGCCGTCGACGTGTGGATGGCCGGCACCGAGAACCAGCAGAGCGCCCTGGCCCGGCGCATGCTGCGCGGCTCCCGCGCCGCCATCGCCCAGCTGGAGACCGCCCACAGCAACGACTACGTCCGCAGCCAGGTCACCGCCCGGCCCGGACCGCGCGGCGGGCTGCTGCTCAGCGGCCGCAAACCCGTCATCAACAACCTCGACCGGGCCGACGCCCTGGTGCTCTTCGCCCGCACCGACCCCGATCCGGGCCGACGCAGCCACACCGCGGTCCTCCTCGACCCGTCCCGGTTCCCCGAGGGCCGGGCCCGGCTCCTCGGCCGTCACACCTCGCTCGGGCTGCGCGGCTGCGTCTTCGGCGGGGTCGACTTCGACGACTGCCCGGTGCCGGAGAGTGCCCTGCTCGGACCGGCCGGCGACGGCGTGCCGATCGCGCTGCGCTCCTTCCAGGTCACCCGCACCGTGATCTCCTCCATGGTGCTCGCCGCCGTTGACACCAGCCTGCGCACCGCGGTCGCCTTCGACCACGAGCACCGCGGCGGCGGCTGGACCACCGGCGGCTCCGACTCCCAGCGCACCGCGGCCACCATCACCGGTGCCTTCGTGAACCTGCTGCTCTACGACGCGTTCGCCACGGTCGCCACCCGCGCCGTCCACGTCCTGCCGGAACAGACCAGCGTGTACTCGGCGGCCGTGAAGTACCTGCTGCCGCGCGTCCTGACCGAGACGATGTACGACCTGTCGATCGTGCTCGGCGCCGGGCTGTACACCCGCGAGGGCACCCTCGGCATCTTCCAGAAGCACCTGCGGGACGTGCCCGTCGTCACCCTCGGACACGCCGGGTCCGTCGCCTGCCAGGGCACGATCATCCCCCAACTGCCGCACCTGGCCCGCCGGTCCTGGTTCGTCGCGGACGAGGCGCCCGCCACGCTGTTCCGGCCGCGCGATCCGCTGCCGCCCTTCGCCCCGGACCGGCTCGCGCTGGCCTGCGGGCAGGACAGCCTCAGCGCCACGCTGCTCGCGGTCGCCGCCGAGACCCCGGGCACCGGCGCCGTCGAACGCGCGCTGCGCGACCTGGCACTCGGCCTGGTCGACGAGTTCCGCGACCTGCGCGCCCGGGTGCTCGCCCTCGACCCGGAACCGGGCGCCGCGCCGTTCCCGCTGATGGACCGCTACGCACACCTGCTCGCCGCCGCCGCCGTGCTCGGTGTGTGGCGGCACAACCAGGACGGCTCCGACCCGTTCCTCGCCGACCCGGCCTGGGCCGCGGCCGCCCTGCACCGCGTCGCGCGCCGCCTCGGCGCCCCGGCCCCCGACCTGCCGGCCGAGTGCGAGCTGCGGGTCCGGCACGAAGTGCAGCTGCGCTTCAGCGACCGGCGCAGCTACGACCTCTACGACACTCCGCTGCCGGGATGAGCGCGCCACATGCCCGGCATCCCGGTCCGGCGAATCCCAGCGAAAGGCGTTCGGCCATGAACGTACCGACCACCCGGCAGTCCCTTTCCCCGGCGTCCCCGGCGTCCCCGGCGTCCCCGGCGTCCCCGGCGTCCCCGGCGTCCCCGGCGTCCGTGACGCCGGGCCCCGTGCCGCCACGCGGCTGGCTGCTCGACCGGGTCGCGCTCTACCTCGGCAGGGACGCGCAGACCATCGACCCGACCGTGCCGCTGGCCGAGTACGGCATGGACTCGGTGTGCGCGCTGAGCCTGTGCGGCGACCTGGAGGACGAGTTCGGGCTCGTGGTCGAGCCGACCCTGCTGTGGGACCACCCCACCGTGCAGAGCCTGCTGGCCTTCCTGGCGACCCGGTTGCCGACGGCCGGCGTGCACGGGGAGCGGTGATGGCGCAGGAGCCGGACCACCGCGACGGCGTCGCCGTCGTCGGGATCGACTGCGCCTTCCCGCTCGCCCGGGACACCGACGCCTACTGGGAGCTGCTGCTGCGCTGCGGCGACGCGATCGGCGACGTACCGGCCGAGCGGTGGGACCCGGACGCCGACCGGGCCGACCGGCCCGGGCTCGCGCGCGGCGGCTTCCTCGACGGCGCTGACGTGTTCGACCACGCCTTCTTCTCGGTGCCGCCGCGCGAGGCCGCCGCCATGGACCCCCAGCAACGGCTGCTGCTGCACTGCGCCTGGCGGGCCGTGGAGGACTCCGGCGTGGCGCCCGGCGCGCTGGCCGGCAGCGGCACCGGTGTCTACGTCGGTGTGATGGGCGGCGAGTGGGGCCGGCTGCACCTGGGCGACTACGACCGGGTCACCCCACAGCTCGGCGCGGGCAGCAGCGCGGGCATGACCGCCAACCGGATCTCGTACCACCTCGGCTTCACCGGCCCCAGCATGGCCGTCGACACCGCCTGCTCCTCCTCGCTGGTGGCCGTGCACCTCGGGGTCGGGGCGCTGCTGTCCGGGGAGTGCGACACCGTGCTCGCCGGCGGCGTCAACCTCGTCATGTCGCCCGCGCTCGGGCTGGTCTACCAGCAGTTGGGGCTCGCCGCGGACGACGGGCGCTGCAAGCCGTTCAGTCTGCGCGCCGACGGCATCGGCCGCGGTGAGGGCGTCGGCCTGGTCGTGCTGCGCCGGCTCTCCGACGCGGTCGCCGACGGACAGCGGATCTACGCCGTGATCCGGGGCACCGCCGTGAACCAGGACGGCCGCAGCAACGGCATCACGGCGCCCAACCGCTGGTCCCAGGAACAGGTGGTGGCCACCGCCTGCCGGCGGGCCGGTGTCCAGCCGCGCGAGGTGACCTTCGTCGAGGCGCACGGCACCGGCACCGTCCTCGGCGACACCATCGAGTGTGCCGCCCTCGGCAGCCTGCACGGCGAGGGCCGCACCGAGCCGCTGGCGATCGGCTCGGTGAAGGGCAACCTCGGGCACACCGAGGGCGCCGCCGGGATCGCCGGGCTGATCAAGGTCGCCCTCGCGCTGCACCACCGGATCGTGCCCGCCAGCCGGTTCGCCGACCGCGAGAACCCGCAACTGCGGCTCGGCGAAAGGGGCCTGAGGCTCCTGAAGTCACCGCTGCGGCTGCCGCCCGTCCCGGTCCTCGCCGGGCTGTCCAGCTTCGGCATGGGCGGCACCAACGCGCACGCCGTCCTCGGCTCCGCCCCCCGCCCCGCACCCCGGACCACGGCCCGGCGCGGCCGGCCCGGCACCGGCGTCTTCACCCTCACCGCCGACACCCCGGGCGCCCTGGTCCGCAACCTCAAGGAGCAGGCCGACGCGCTGGCCCGCCGCCCGCGCGCCTCCGCGGCCGCGCTGTGCCGGCAGAGCAACCGCGTCAAGACCGGGCTGCCGTACCGTTTCGCCGTCACCGCCCGGGACACCGACGAACTGGCCGCCGCGCTCCGTGAAGCGGCCCGGGACGGACTGCCCGAGCAGGTCGCGCACCGACCCTGGAGCGTGCCGACGGTGGCGTTCCTGTTCTCCGGGCAGGGCGTCCAGTACCCGGGCATGACCGCCGGCCTGTACCGGGACTCCCACGCCTACCGGCAGGCCCTGGACGCGGCCGACACGGCGCTGCGCCCGTACCTCGACACGTCCGTACGCGATGCGGTCCTGTCCGGCGACGAGCACGGCGTCGCCGGGGAACTCACCCAGCCCGCGCTGTTCGCCGTCGAGTACGCCCTGGCCACCACCCTCGCCGCGCTCGGCATCCGGCCCGCGGCCGTCCTCGGGCACAGCGCCGGCGAGTTCGCGGCGGCCGTCACCGCCGGCGTCCTCACCCTCGACGAGGCCGCGCACCTGGTCGCCACCCGCGGCCGGCTCCTGCACGCGCTGCCCGCCGGCGGGGCGATGCTCTCCGTGCAGGCCGGGACCGACGCGGTGCGCCAGCTCCTCGCCGAGGAGCCGCAGGCACACCTCGCGGCCGTCAACGGCCCCCGCGACACCGTCCTGTCCGGCACCGCCGATGCCCTCGACCGGATCGCCGAGACCCTGCGGGAGGCCCGGATCCGTACCCGCGACCTCGACGCCCCCGTCGCCTTCCACTCCCCGCTGGTACGCCCCGCGCTCGACCGGCTCCGGTCGGCAGCGGCCGGCACGGAGCCGAGAACACCCGAGGTCCCCGTCTTCTCCACCCGCCACGGCAGGCTCCTCGGCGCCGCGGAGCGCATGGACGCCGACTACTGGGCCGCCCAGGCCGAGTCGCCGGTGCTGTTCGCGGACGCGCTCGCCGACCTGGAGGCCGTCTGCGCCCCCTCCCACCTCGTGGAACTCGGCCCGCGCCCGCAACTGCTGCCCCTGGCCGGGCGGGCCGGGCTCGGCGCGAACGTGGAGTTCCTGCACCCGGCACCGGGCCCGGAGGCCGGCGGCGCGGACCTCGCCGACCTCGTCGCACGGCTGTACCGGGCCGGACTCGACCCGGACTGGGAGCGGCTGTACGACCCCGACGTCACCGCGGGCACCGCCGAGAAGCTGCGCGGCTACTCCTTCTCCACCGCACACCGCTACTGGACCGCCCCGGCGCAGCCGCGCACCGACCGGACCCCGCGGCCCCGGCCCGCTTCCGCCCCGTCCCCCTCCCCGGCCTCCGCGGCGCCGGCGACCGGCGATCCGGTGTCCAGGGACCGCGACCCGGTGCTCGCGGCCGTCGTCGACGCGGTCACGGAGGTCGGGTCGTACCCGCTGGAACAGGTCGTGGCCACCGCCCGGTTCTACGAGGACCTCGGTTTCGACTCCGTGATGATCATGCAGCTGAAGGACCGCATCGAGGCCCGGCTGCCCCACCTCGGCGAGGTGTCGGTGCAGCAACTCCTGCCCGCCCTGCGGTCGGTGGGCACCCTCGCGCAGTTCCTCGGCGGGCACCTCACCGAGGGGGCCGGGGCATGAGCGGGCGCCGCCGGGCCGGGACGACACGTGCGCTGCTGTGCCGTGCCGGAGTAACCGACACCGTATCGTTCGGCTTTCAACTGGAAGGAGCCCGGGTGTGAGCGCCACCGCCTACCTCGCGGCGACCGGCAGCGCGCTGCCCGGACCGCCGGTCGACAACGCGGACCTGGGCAGGGTGCTCGGGGTCAGCGAGGAGTGGGTCGACATCTTCGTGGGCACCCGCACCCGCCACTTCGGCTGGGACCTGCACACCGGACAGGTCCGGCACACCCTCGCCGACCTGTGCGCGCAGGCCGGGGGAGCCGCCATCGACGCCGCCGGCCTCGACCCCGTGGACATCGAGTTCGTGCTGCTCGCCACGGCGACCCCGGACACGCTGCTGCCGACCACCGCCAGCGAGGTCGCCGACCGGCTCGGCCTGATGTACCTGCCCGCATTCCAGCTCCAGTCCGGCTGCTCGGGCGCCGTGCAGGCCCTGGACCTCGGCCGCACCCTGATCCGCGGCGGCGCCCGGGCCGGGCTGGTGATCGGCGGCGACGTCACCCACCGCCACCTCGACGCCCGCCGGGACGTGGCCCGCATGCCCACCGAGGAACTCGTCAACTACGTGCTGTTCGGCGACGGCGCCGGCGCGGCCGTACTGACCGCCGAACCGGTCGCCGAACGCGTCGCGATCAAGGGACTGCTCAACCGCTTCACGGGCCTCGGCCGCCCGGCCGGGCAGACCGTCGACTGGTACGGCATCAGCGACCGGGACAGCGAACGCCCCATGGTCGTCGAGGACTACAAGGCCATCGAGGAGTCCGTGCCGGCCATGGCCCGCGAGATCCTCTGGGAACTCCTCGACCAGCTCGAGTGGACCCCCGACGACCTGGACTTCCTGCTGCCGCCCCAGCTGTCGGGCCGGATGACCGAGCGGATCACCGAGCACCTGGACGTGTCCGGTGCCAAGGAGGTCTCCTGCGTCGCCGAGACCGGGAACACCGGGAACGCCCTTGTGCTCCAGCAACTGGCCCGGCTGCTGCCCGATCTGCCCACCGGCGGCAAGGCGCTCGCCATCGCCGTGGAGTCGAGCAAGTGGATAAAGAGCGGGCTCGGCCTGGAGAAGGTGTAGGAGATGGCGGTAGTGCAGCGCGCGGCCACCCGCGCCGAGCCGCTGCGGCGGCTGCGGGAACTGGCCGCCGGCGGGCGGCTGGAGACGGCGTACGACGAGGTCGCGCCGCTCCTGGCCGAGCTGGCCGACGACCCCGCGGCCCCGCCGGGCTGGGCCCGTCGGGCCGGGCGGCTGCTGGCCCGGGCCGACCGGGACGCCGTCCTCGCCCGGCACCCCGGCATCACCCCGGTGACCGTGACGGTCACCGGGCAGTCCACGGTCGCGGACGTCGTCGAGCCGCTCACCGGCGAACTCGCCCGGCACGGACTGCTGCTGCACCCGGTCGTCGGCGACCACGGCGCCTGGCTGCGGGACCTCACCGACCCCCGCGGCGCCTTCCGGGGCGTCACCGCCGACCTCACTCTGTGTCTGCTGGACGACTCCACCGTCTTCGCCGAGGTGCCCGCCGTCTGGGGGCCCGGCGACGTCGAGCGGGCGGCCGAGCAGGTGGCGGCACGCGTCGAACGCCTCGTACGACGGCGGACGGGGGAAGGCACCCTGGTGCTCAACACCCTGCCGCTGCCCCGGGAGCGTGCCCAGCAGCTCCTCGACCACCGCTCCCGGGCCCGGCTCGGCGTCGTGTGGCGGGAGTTCAACGCCCGGCTGTTGCGGCTCGGTACGGAGGCGGCGGACGTCGTCGTCATCGACCTCGACCCGCTGCTCGCCGCCGACGGCCCGGTCAACGACCCGCGCCTCGCCCAGTACGCCGGGGCCCGCCTCGGCGCCGCACTGCTCGACGCCCTCGCCCGCGAAGTCGCCCATCTGGCCAGGGCGCTGACCGGTCGTACCCGCAAGTGCCTGGTGCTGGACCTGGACCACACCCTGTGGGACGGAGTGCTCGGCGACGACGGGCCCGACGCGATCGCCGCCGCGGGCACCCTGCGCGGCGAGGCCTTCGGCGCCTTCCAGCAGACCGTGCGGCAGCTCGCCGCCCAGGGCGTCCTGCTCGCCGTCAGCAGCAAGAACGACCGCGGGGCCGTCCTCCGGACGCTGCGCACCCACCCCGATCTCCTGCTGCGCGAGGGCGACTTCGCGGCGGTGCACGCCGACTGGGAACCGAAGAGCGGGCACCTCGCCGCCGTCGCCGAGGCGCTCGGCATCGGCGACGACGCCCTGGTGTTCGCCGACGACTCGCCCGCCGAGCGCGCCGAGGTCCGCCACTCGGGACTGCGCGCCGCCGTCGTGCCGCTGGACGACGAGCCCGCGCTGCACGTCCGGCGGCTCCTCGCCGACGGCTGGTTCGACACCCTCGCCCTGACCGACGAGGACCGCGCGCGCACCGCGCACTACCGCGCCGCGGGCGCCCGCGCGGCACTGCGCGCCGAGGCGGGCTCGCACGAGGACTTCCTGCGCGGTCTCGGCGTCACCCTCGACCTGTCCGCACCGGAGGCCCACGAACACGAGCGGCTCGCCCAGCTCACCCAGCGCACCAACCAGTTCAACCTGACCGGTGCGCGCCTGACCCCGGCCGACACGGCGCGCATCGCCGCCGACCCGGGCCGGCTGCTGCTGGCGGCGCGTACCGCCGACCGGTTCGGCGGCAACGGCCTGACCGGCGCCGTCCTCGCCACCCGCGAAGGGCGGCTGCTGCGGCTGGACAACGTCTGGCTCAGCTGCCGCGTGCTGGCCCGCGGCATCGAACAGGCCCTGCTGGCCACCGTACTGGCCCACGCCCGGCACACCGGGCACCACGCGGTGCTCGCCGCGTACCGGCCCACCGCGAAGAACGCGCGGGCCGGCGAGGTGTACCCGTCGCTCGGCTTCACACCCGAGGGCGAGCGAGACGGGGCGCTGCTGTTCCGGCACGACCTGCGGAGGACGCCCGCCCCGCCGGAGCACGTGCGGATCACCGGGCCGCTGACCGGCGGCCCCGACAGGAGGAAGCACAGATGAGCGCGGTCGACACCCTCGACGGGTTCCTCGCACTGCTCAAGGACGAACTGGGGCTGGAGGCGACGCCGGACGAGGCCGGCCGGAGCCTGGCCGACCTGCCCCGCTGGGACTCGCTGTACCTGCTACGGGTAGTCGCCCTCGTGGAGGACGAGACCGGCCGGCGGCTGTCGCTGGCCCCCGTCCTGCAGGCGCGCACACTCGCCGAGATCCACGCCGTCGTCGTACAGCAGGCACCACCACAGCACACCGCGGAGGCACAGGCATGACCGTCCCCGGCAACTCCACGCTCGGTCCGCCGCTCGGCGCACCCGTAGAGGTGGGCGCCGACGAGGCCGCGTGGGACCGGGTCAGGGAGGACCTCCAGAGTTGCGGGACCGCCCTCCTCTACGCCCACCGGCCCGTGCTGCAGCCCCAGTTGCCCTCCGGCGACGGACTGCGCCGGCTGCTGGGCCGGGACTGGTCGCGCTATCTCGGCCTCGCGCACGCCGACGTCCGCGACCGGTACGCGGCCTCCCGGATGCTGCTGAAGTCCGCCGCGGCAGCGGTGCTGCACGGCGACCCGGAGGCCCTGGAACTGGCCTACGGACCGACCGGGCGACCGTACCTGCGCGGCTGCGACCAGGTCGACATCAGCCTCAGCCACACCGACGACCTGCTCTTCGTGGGGTTGACCACCCGGGGCCTGATCGGCGTGGACGCCGAGCGCGCCGACCGCCAGATGTACGGCGGGGGCCTCGGACGGCATGTCTGCACCCCGTACGAGATGGTGACGCTGGCCGCGCTGCCCGAGGAGCAGCGCAACCCGTCCCTGGTGCGACTGTGGACGCTGAAGGAGGCCTACAGCAAGGCGATCGGGCAGGGCATGCAGTTCCGGTTCACCGAGTTCGGCTTCGGGCCGGACGGCAAGCCGGTGCGCGTCCAGCGCCCCGACGGCAGCGCCGGCACCGGCGCCGAATGGGCCTTCCGGACGTTCCCGCTGGCCAGCGGCTACTGCGTGAGCGCGGCCGTCTACGACGCCGGGTTCGGCCGGCCGGGCGACACCGACATCACGACCATGCTGGACGCGGACTGCGTGGAGACGATCGAGGAGGCACTGGGAGAGGGGTGAGCGCCGGCCACGGCCCGGGGTCAGTTCGGGTCCCGCTCCGGGCCCGGCTGCTCCTCCAGCATGCGGGACAGCGCCACGTTGTACCCGGCCTGGAAGCGGCTGGTGGCCTCCAGTTCCTCGGTGATCTCCGAGATGTGCCGGCGGCAGGTGCGCACCGACATGCCCAGCCGCCGCGCCACCATCTCGTCCTTGTAGCCCTTCGCCATCAGACGCAGGATGGACTGCTTGAGGTCGTCGGCGACGGACGGCGCCCGTGAGGTGTCCGGGACGAACGGCGTCGCGCCGTCCCACAGGTGCTCGAACACGCTGCACACGAACGCGACCAGGGTGGGCTCGCGGACGACGATCGCGCCGTTGATCGCCCCCGCCGGACCACCCTCCTCCCGCTTGGGCAGGAACACGGTCTCCTGGTCGTAGATGAGGATGCGGTCGATGAGCTGGTCGGCGGTGCGGAACTCGGCGCCGACCGCGGTCACGTCGCGCACGTAGGCGCGCGTGGCCAGATCGCCGCGCGCGGTGTGCTGGTAGATGGTGCGCAGGGCGATGCCCCGCTCGCGCATGCCCAGGGCGGACTTGCGGGCTGCCTGCAGGACCTCGCCGGGGCGGGCACCGCCCGGGGCGACGGACGCCATCTCGTGCCGGCAGTGCGCGCTGAGGTGGTCGAGCATCGACTGCACGGTGGTGGGGTCGGTGATGACGTCGAACGCCTCCAGCCGGTTGCGCAGCCGGCGGCCCTCGAAGTAGACCGGCGTGAGCGACATCAGACGACCGCGTACGTCGGTCACCGCCTGTTGGAGGTCGCGGATCTGCATCTCGGCGGAGCTGACGAGGTCGGCGGTGGCCACGTCGGGGGCCACGGGGACGAGCATCCCCGGGTCGCCCGGCATCGGTTGCAGCAGGCGCAGCAGGATCAGCACCTTCTCCGCATGCTCGATCTCGGCCGGGGACAGTGCCAGTCGCACTGCGATGTCCTCGCGCATGAACCGGCCCAATTCCACAGCGTGTCCATAGGCTGCGGCACTTACGTCGTCCAGCTCGGTGAATTCGGAATGGGAGTAATTCATTCCGTGCGTCCAGCCGTTCTCGATCCAGTGTGCAGTTGTTGCCGTGCAGCTTTGGGCCATCGCGCGACGCTTGGGTTCCGACCGGTGGATTCGAGATGGTGTTCCCGGCACCGGGAGGGGCCGGAGACGGGTGCGGGGTACTCCGGGGTCATGACGATCCTTCCCGCTCGGTACGCCGACACATCGAACTCGCAGGGGGAAACGTGCGTGTCACGACAGACATGATCAACATCGTCGCTCGTAGTGCAGCTTTGGGTAGCGCTCTTGGTGCTTTGTTTACCGGCGCCATACTCTTCGGGCAGTACGGGGACATCGGTGGAGCCGAATCGCACAGCGGAGCGGTGACGACCGCTTCCGCTCCGGTCCATCACGACGACGACCGGTGGACGTGACGCGACCTCTTGCCTCGTACCGCCGGCAGGCGCCCCCGCTCAGACCAGCAGGGGGGCGCCTGCCGCCGTCTGTGCCGGTGTCGCGTGCCGCACGGCCGGCACCGCGATGGCGCTCAGCACCAGGCCGGCGGTGGCCGAGAAGCGCCCGGTCAGAACCCGCCGCGGCGCCCCCGGAGCCGACGCAGGGTCCCTGAGCAGCGCGGCCCGGAACGTGCCGCGCCCGGCGTCCACCGTGATCAGCGCGTCCTCGAACTCCAGGGTCTGTCCCGTCAGCGGGAAGTAGGCCTTGTAGACCGCCTCCTTCATGGAGAACAGCAGCCGGTCCCAGCAGACCTCCGGCAGGGCGTGCCGCAGCCGCGTCACCCACGACCGCTCCTGCGGCAGCCCGATCGACTCCAGAATGCCCTCCGGCAGCGGCTGGTTGGGCTCCGCGTCGATGCCCAGCGCGGCGATCTCCTCGGCCCGGGCCAGCGCGGCACCCCGGTAGCCGGCGCAGTGCGTGACCGAGCCGACCAGTCCCGGCGCCCACTGCGGTGCGCCCCGCAGACCCGGCAGCACCGGCATCGCCGGCTGCCCGAGGGCGGCCATCGCGCGCCGTGCGCACCAGCGTGCGGTGGTGAACTCCCGGCGCCGCGCCTCGACGGCCCGGGCGATCTGCGCCTCCTCGGCCGGAAAGAGGGTCACGTCGTCGCGGTCGACGGTCGTGTCGACGGCGGCGACCCCGGCCGGGAGCAGTGTTTCGATCATGGCGATCACCCTCGTGGACGGGCCGCGGCCGGGTGAGCCGCGGCGGTGCACCCACCGTCCCGCCGCGCACTGCCGGGCTCCAGCCGCGACCGGCCGGCCGGCCCGCACCGCTGTCCCCGGGGGGCGCAAAGCGACTGTCCTCTGCTAGACGTGCGCAGCGGTGGCGGGCACCTGTCATGCGGTTGCCATGCGCCCGCGGGCCGGTGTGGGGCGTCGCGCGCGATTCCCCGCGCCCCCGGTGGGTCGTCCCTTAGGGGTCTTCAGGGGTACTCCTGCCTGGTGGCGGGCCCTAGGGTCGGCCGAATGGTGCACGGACAGCTGATGGCCATCAGTGATCTGCACGTGGCGTTCGAGGAGAACCGGCGGGTCCTGGAGGGGGTGCGGCCTCAGGGGCCGGGGGACTGGCTGCTCGTCGCGGGGGACGTGGGGGAGTTGCTCTCGGACGTAGAGTGGGCGCTCGGGACGCTCGCCGAACGGTGGGCCCGGGTGGTGTGGGTGCCCGGGAACCACGACCTGTGGACCGCCCACGAGGATCCGGTGCAGTTACGGGGCGACGCCCGCTACCGCCGGCTCGTGGAGATCTGCCGCGGCCTCGGCGTGCACACCCCGGAGGACCCGTACCCGGTGTGGTGCGGTCCCGGCGGGCCCGCCGTCGTGGCGCCGCTGTTCCTGCTGTACGACTACTCGTTCCGCACTCCCGCCGCCGCCACCAAGAAGGAGTCGCTGGAGCAGGCCTACGCGGCCGGGGTGGTGTGCACCGACGAGTTCCTGCTGCACCCGGACCCCTACCCGAGCCGCGACGCCTGGTGCCGGGCGCGCGTCGCCGAGACCGAGCGCCGGCTCGCCGAGTGCGACCCGGCGCTGCCGACCGTGCTGGTCAACCACTTCCCGCTGGTGCGCACCCCCACCGACGTCCTGCGCCACCCGGAGTTCGCCCAGTGGTGCGGCACCGAGCTGACCGCCGACTGGCATCTGCGGTTCCGCGCCGCCGCCGTCGTCTACGGCCATCTGCACATCCCTCGTACGACGTTCCACGACGGCGTGCGCTTCGAGGAGGTCTCCGTCGGCTACCCGCGCGAGTGGCGCAGACCCGGCCACCCGAGGAACGTCCCGAGGCGGATTCTGCCCTCTTGACACTCCCCTCCGGCCGGGCCGGTGACTTGCTGCCGTGCAGCTTTCGGCCACCGGCCGGCGCCGCCGTGCTTCGTAGACTGGGGCCTTGGAGGACGGTTGCCCCGCGCCAGGGAATTCCTTTGCGCTTTCTTGGGGGAAACATGGGGGCGTCTGAAGGAAGTCATGGAGAAGTCCCCCGCGGTACTTCTGAAGGTTCCGGTGGATTTCGGCTTCCTGAACAACGGGGGAAGTGAGGCAACGGCCATGCATATAGACCGGAAAAAACAAATCCGCTTGCTGGAAAGCGCGGTGGGAGAGGCGGCAGGGGGAGCCGCCCGTATCGTGCTCGTCGAGGGCGCGGTCGGCTGCGGAAAGACAGAAATACTTGAATCCGCGACAGAAATGGCCCTACGGGCGGAGGTCCTGGTGTTGCGCGCGGAGGGAACCCGGGCTGAACGGAACATTCCATTCGGCGTGATCGGCCAGCTGGCGGCCGCCGCTCCCGAGGGTGCGTTCGACACCGTGCCGGAGCCCGACCCGGCCGGAGCCGGCGGGATCGCGGCCCGCCAGGCCTTCGTCACCGCGGTGCAACGGCTGGCCGCGCGCACACCCGTGGCCATCTGCGTCGACGACCTGCACCTCGTCGACGAGCCCTCCCGCCGCCATCTCCTCCATCTGGCGGGCCGACTGCGGCAGGCCCGGGTGCTGCTGGTGCTCGCCGAGTCGCTCCACGAGCGCACCGACGACCCGGAACTCGGCACCGACCTGCTGCGCAGACCGGGCTTCACCAGGATCGAACTGGCCCCGCTCACCCGGGAAGGCGTCGCGACGGCCCTCACATGGGCCGGGGACACCGGCCGCGACGCCGTCCAGGCGCACGCGCTGACCGGGGGGAACCCCCTGCTGCTGCGGGCGCTGACCGAGGACGGCGGCCCCGGGCGGGCCTTCGTCCAGGCCTTCCTGGCCTGCCTCAGGCGCAGCGGCAGCCGCACCGAGGACGTCGCGGGGGCGGTCGCGGTGCTCGGCACACTCGCCGAACCCGGCACCGTCGCCGGTCTGCTGGACATGCCCGAGCCGGACGTACGCGCCCGCCTGGACGCGCTGCGCCGGGCGGGCCTCCTCGACGGCACTCGCTTCCGGCACCCGGCCGTGCGCACCGCCCTGCTCGACCACCTCCAGCCCCCGGTCCGCGCCCAGCGGCACCGCCGGGCCGCCGAACTCGCCCACGCCCACGGGCACTCGGCCACCGACGTCGCGGCACTGCTGCTCGCGGCCGGGGGCCCGACACCCGCCTGGGCCGGTCCCGTGCTGCGGGCCGCGGCGGACCGGCTGCTGGCCGACGGGCAGCACCGACGGGCCCTGCAGTGCCTCGAGACGGCCCTGGCCGGCGCCCAGGACGAGGCCGAGAGCGCCGAACTGCGCACCGCGCTCGCCGCCGCCCAGCTCGCCATCGACCCGGCAGGCGCGGAGCAGCAACTGGCCGGACCGCTCGCCGCCGTGCGCGCCGACCGGCTCCCGTCCTCCGTCGCGGCCCGGCTCGCCCGTCTGCTGGTCACCCAGGGCCGCGTCGACGAGGCCGGCGAGGTGCTGCGGCAGCTCGGAGCCGACACCGCCGGCGAGGGCGGCACCTGGGAGGAACCGCGGGGCGTCCCCCTGCTCGACGGACTGTCCGCGTTCCCGTACCGGTCCGCGCGGCCGGCCCCGCCCGCCGTCGCGGCCCGCCCGAGGGAACACCACCGGGCCGGCCCGGCGCACCACGCGCCCGCCGCCCAGCAGGGGCCGGGCTGGGCAGCGGCCTTCTGGGGCGTGCCCGAATGGGAGCGCTCCACCCGCGGTGCGGAGATCGCCGAATCGCTGCTGAGGCGCACCAGTCCCGCCGAGACCACCCTCGCCCCCGTCCTGCAGGCGCTGCGCGCCCTGCTGCACCTCGACGGGCCACGCCGGGCGCTGCCCTGGACCCAGACCTATCTGGACGAGGCGGCCCGCCGGGGCGCACCCGGCTGGCAGGCCGTGTTCGCCCTCACCCGCGCCGAGGCGCTGCTGCGCCACGGCGACCTGCCCGGCGCCGAGCAGCTAGCCCTGCAGGCCCGCAACCTGGTGCCCGAACACGACGACAGCCTGTTCCACAGCTGGGCCGGCGCCACCCTGGCCGCCGCCCGCACTCCCATGGGCCGGCACGACGACGCCGGACGCGAGGTGTGCCGCCCGCAGCCCGAGCGGCTGGCGGGCAGCCTCCAGCTGCTCGCCCACCTCAAGGCGCGCGGCACCTACTACTTCGCCACCAACCGCTACCAGGCCGCGCTCGCCGACTACCTGGACATCGGACGGGCCATGCGCCGCTGGGGCATCGACCGGCCCGTGGTGCTGCCCTGGCGGACCCTCGCAGCCGAGGCGCTGCTGCAGCTCGGCGAGGTCCGCCAGGCCGCCCGGCTGGTCGCCGACCAGCTCGCCTCGCGGGACATCGCCCACCCGTGGGTGAACGGTCTCACGCTGCGGCTCAAGGCGGCCCTCGCCGAGCCCGCCGAACGCCCCGCGCTGCTCTCCCGCGCCGTGGACGACCTGCGGCGCGCCGGCGACCGGCTCGAACTCGCCCGCACCATGGCCGACCTGGGCGAGGCGTTCAAGGAGCACGGCGACCCGGCGCGGGCCAACATGGTCAACCGCCGCGCCTGGCAACTGGCCAAGGAGTGCGGCGCGCAGACCCTGCGGGAGCGGATCCTGCCCGGCCGGGCCGTGGCCGCCGACGTGCCCGACGCGGCCCGGCACGCCGAACTCGACGCCAGACTCAGCGAGTCGGAGAAGCGGGTGGCCCTGCTGGCCGTGCACGGCCACACCAACCGCGAGATCGCGATGAAGCTGTACATCACCGTCAGCACGGTCGAGCAGCACCTCACCCGCGTCTACCGGAAGCTGAACATCACCCGCCGCCAGGACCTGCCCGCCGACCTGCCCTTCAGCGAGGCACTGGACCTGGCCTGAGTCCCGCCCCGGCCCGGCCGGGGACGTGGCAGACAAGGAGACACCGGACATGAGCGGTACGCCGTTCGAGAACCCCGGCGCCGAGTACCTGGCGCTGGTCAACGACGAGGGACAGTACTCGGTGTGGCCCGCGGCGGCCGAGGTGCCCGCGGGCTGGCGGATCGCCCTGCCCGCCGCGCCCCGGCAGGCCGTGCTCGACCACGTCGACCGCCACTGGAGCGACCCGCGGCCGGCGTCACTGAGGGCCCTGGACGGGCAGCCGGGCCAGTGACGCGCGCGCGTACACCGCCTGGCAGCCCGGGACGATGAACAGGGACTCGCGCAGCGCCGAGGCGGACTCGGTCGTCAACTCCTCGACCGTGTCCGCCTCGTCGTACATCAGGGCGCGTTCCAGCTCGAAGTAGTACAGGTTGAAGGCGTCGACCTGCCGCTGGTACAGCCACCAGCGGTGGCCCTCCTCGAGCGTGCCGTGCTCCCTCAGGTACGCGGCCGTCAACTGCTCCTCCAGACGGTGCGCGAGGCGCTCGGAGGCCAGGCGGGCGCGGATCCCGGGGCCCGGGCGGGCCCGCTCGTACAGGCAGTGGCCCAGCTCGTGGGCGACGCCGGCCAGTGCGCCGAGGGTCGGCCCGTCGGAGCCGAGGATGACGGCCGCGTGCGGGGGGCCGACCGTGCGGAACGGGGTGCCGCGTTCGGCCAGGGCGGACTCGGCGAGGATCCGGAGCACCCGGGCCCGCCAGGGCCGCAGTTCCGGTAGCGTGGGGAGGATCTCGGCGGCCGGGGCGTGCGTGGGGTGGCTCAGGATCAGGTCGTCGGCCGGGAGCGGCAGGGGCAGCTCGGCCAGGTGCACCAGCATCTCGCGGCGCAGCGGCAGGACGGCCGCGTAACGGGGGGCCGTGAGGACCTGGCGCACCTGTCGGTGCGTGACGTCGAACAAGCGCCGTACCCAAGGCTGTTGCCGCAGTGCGGTCAGCCGGGCGCGGCGCTCGGTGAGCAGTTGTCCGATCAGATCGCCGGTGCCGAGGACGGCCTCGCGCTGCAGGCGCCGGCGTTCGTCCCGGTAGGCGGCGACGGCCTGCGGGTCTCCGGTGAGATCGTGCTGCGGGGCGGGCCGGTGCGCCCCGCCCCGCGGGGATGCCACGTCAGTTGTCGACGCTGTCGTTCGAGTTGTTGCTGTTGCCGTTGCTGTTGTTGGCGTTGTTGTTGTTCTCGTTGGCGACGATCGACAGGTCCTCCGCGAGGGCGTTGATGTCCGTCGCGGTCACGCTCTGCAGACGCGGGGCGTCGGCGTTGTCGTTGCCGTCGAAGCTGCTGTTGTTGTTGCTGTTGAAGTCGTCGTTGCTGTTGTTCGACATGGAGTTGTTCGCCGGGGAGTTGTTCATGGTGAGCTCCTGAGGACGAGCGTGGGGCCGGGCCGGTGCCCGGTCTGCGTGTCGAGCAGCGACTCCATCTACCGCCATGGCGCTAAAGCGGCGGATGGCCGTGGCAAGCGCATGGCAAGGCCGGGAGCGGCTGCCGCCGGGCATGGCAGGAAACGGTGGCGCCCCCGGGCACCCGGCAGGGAACGACGCGGAACTTCCGCTTCCCGCGTTGTGGCCGCGTCACCCGTCCGTCAGGGTCGGTCGCAGTCCGTAATCCCCCCCCGCCGCAGGAGGCCCCCATGCTTACGGATCAGGACCACAGGACGCCGTCCCCGGCACGCCGGCGCGAGCAGATGCTGGAGTGCGTCGAGGTCGGACTGCGCTCCTTGCTGAACGACGAGTACCGTCGGCACACCGCGCACGCGCGCGCCGCGATCCTCGTCGAGTCGCTGGCCGAACTGGTCGCGGCGGGCGGTGAACGGGTGCGTCCCGTCGTCCTGTTCACCGGGTATCTCGCCGCGGGCGGCGCTCCCGACGACCCGGGTGCCGTGGACGTGGCCGCCGCCCTGGAGCTGCTGGACACCGCGATGGTGCTGCGGACCGACGTCCACGACAATGTGGCCGTGCGCCGCGGCATGCCCTCCCTGCACATCGCGCACGCCGCCGAGCACGAACGCGGCGGCTGGGGCGGCGACGCCGGGCGGCACGGCGCCTACGCCGCCACGCTCGCGGCCGACCTCGCCCTCGCCTGCGCCGACCGGCTGACCGGGGCGCTGTCCGGCCCCGCGCGGGCCCTGTGGGACGAACTGCGTGCCGACCGCTGTGTCGGCATGTACGCCCGCGAGTCGATGACCGCCGCCTACCTCGCCGACCCGTGGCCGGGCCGCTGCGTCTCCGGCTGCGACAGCGGCTGCCGCGCCGGCTGGTACGCCCTGCGCGCCCCGCTGCTCATCGGCGCCGCCCTGGCGGGCCGTGACGACCTCGCACCGGCCTACGAGGCCTACGCGGCCGCCCTGCACGCCGCCTGGCGCCTCCGCGGCTTCCTGGACGGCGGCCCCGAGTACGCCTGGGAGGCCGACCTGCTGCGCGACATCCTCCTCGACGGCGAGGAACGGGACGTGGCGGAGCGCATGATCCGCGACCTGGTGGCCCGAGCCGCCCGCACAGCCGACAACGCGCCACTGCCGCGGGAGTGGCGAGCCGAACTGGTGGCGTTCGGGGAGCGGGTGGCTTCGGTGTGAGGGGGCGGCCCACGCGGGGGCTCGGCGGACGCCGCCGTGGGCACCGGTGCCACCGGCCTGTGCCACGGGTGCCACGGATGCCGCGGCCGTGGAGTCCGGTGGTCGGTCGGCCGGACGATGCCGTCGGCCTCGCGGTCGGTGCCTGCGGTGGGCGCCCCTACGGGTTTCGGTGTGTGCGTAGTGTGGTGCCGGGTCGGCCGGGGGCGGGTGGTTGTCGGTGGGCGGGCGCCGCCGTGCGGTACCCGTCTCGCCGGCGTGGGCCGGGGGCTCGCGGTCGTGGGACCGGTGGGTGTCGGGCGGCGTCGGCACGCGGGCAGCGGGCCGGGCCGGTTCAGTGCGGGGGCGGGTGGCCCGGCCGGGGGCGTGGTGTGCCCGGGCGGAGGCGGGTGAGCCAGGTGCGCAGGGCCTCCTTGCGGAGTTCCCCGCGCGGGTCCCTCGGCAGGGAGCCGACCAGTTCCAGGCGGGTCGGCAGGAACGCCTCCGTCAGGCCGGTGCGGGCCAGGTGCTCGCGGAGTTCGACCAGGCCCGGCGGCTCCTCCCGGAGCGCGGGGACGACCACCGCGCACGGCATCTCCCCGTATGTCGCGTCCGTGTACTCCACGACGGCGGCCTCCCGTACCCGGGGATGCGCCCGCAGACCCTCCTCGAGCGCGTCGACCGGTACGACGAACAGGCCGCCGGTCCGCTCGTCGGCGCGGCCCACCACCGTCATCTCGCCCGGCGGCCCCGGCAGCGCGGTGTCCCCGGTGTCCAGCCAGCCGTCCGTCCGGTCCCAGGCCGCCTCGACGGCTTCCCCGTGCCGCCAGGCGGCCAGGGCGACCGAAGGACCGCGCACCCGCAGAGTGCCGTCCGTCAGGGCGAGTTCCAGCCCCGGCAGGGGGCGCTCTCCGGAGTCGTACGACAGTGCGCCCAGCCCCGCCTCCGGCGCGCCCCACACTCCGCGCACCCGGACGCCCAGTTCCTCCCGCAGTTCGCCGAGGAGCGGCTCCGGCGTGTCGACGCGGCCACCGGTCAGCGCGAGCCGCAGCCCGGAGACGTCACGGTGCTCCTGCCGCTGGGCGGTGAGCACTTCGGCCCAGAGCGCGGGGGTGGCGTACACCCGGTCGACCCCGGCGGACTCGACCAGTTCCAGGAAGACCCGCGGGTCCCACACGTCCTGGAACACCCCGGTGCCACCGGACGCGAGCGGCCAGCACACGGTGTAGAGGAGGCCGGCGAGTGAGGTGAGGGGGAGCGGGGTCGAGAAGACCCCCGTTCCGCCGCCCTGCGCCGCGAGGCCCGCGTACAGCGTGTTGCCTGTGTGCAGCACCGCCCCGTGGTGCTCGCCCATGCCCATGACCGTCAGCAGCAGCGCCGGCCGGTCCGGGTCGGCCGGGGAGAGCGGCAACTCGCGTCCGCACGGACCGCGTTCGCGCGCGGTGCGCAGGAAGCGGGCCCCGAAGTCCACCGCGCCCGCCGCCGCCGCGTCCCCGACGACCACCCGGCGCCGCAGCCACGGCAGCCGGTGCGCGAGGTCGGCCAGGACCTCGGCGTTGCCGTACTCCTCCCAGCGGTCCGGTACGACGCACACCCGGGCCCGGGTGGCGGCCAGGACACGCTCCAGGTCGGGCGCGCGCACACCTGGCAGCACCGGTACCACCACCGCGCCGATCCGCCAGCACGCCAGCGCCAGCGCCGCGGTCTCCCACCAGTTGGGCAGTTGCAGTGCCACCGGATCGCCCGCACCGACCCCGAGTGACCGCAGAGCCGCCGCGAACCGGTCGACGTACACCGCCAGTTGGGCATACGAAACGGTCACCAAGCGTTGGCCCGGCGGCCGGTGGGCGCGGTGACCGACGAACGCCGGTCGATCGGGATGCGCGGCCGCGGTGCGCAGCACGTCGTGCACGAAGCCCTCGGCACGCCACAGCCCGGCCGCGCGCCAGCGCCCGGCGACCTCCGCCGGGACCCCGGATCCGTCCGGCAGGGGGACCGTCGGGCCGTCCGTCACGTCCATCGGCCCACCGACCACGCCACCTGGAGCCGGGACGTGGCGCCCAGTCTGCGCATGATCTGCCGTACGTGGTTCACGACCGTCCACTCGGATATGTCCAGACGGGAAGCTATCTGACGGTTCGTCATGCCCTCCGCGACCAGCATCGCCACCTGTACCTGGCGCGGGGTGAGCGGCTGCGCCTCCGGAGTGGGTGCGGCGGGGTGGGCTCGCGGTTCGGGGGCGGCCAGCGCCTCCTCGACTGCCGTGGCGGGCGGCATCCGAGTGCCCTCGGCCCAGGCCGCCGCGTACCCGGTGGGGTGCAGCCGGGAGCGGAGCGTGTCCAGTGCCGCCTCGACGGCGGTACGGCGATCCGGGGCCCGCGTACCGCCCAGCGCCCCGCGCACCGCTTCGGCGGCCGCCAGGACACGGATCGTGCGGGGGCCGGCCGCCGGGTCGGTGCGCAGCCACAGCAGGGCCAGTTCCTCCAGCGCGCCGGGGAGTTCGGTGCGCTCGCCGAGCGAGCGGTACAACTCCAGGCTCTCGCGCAGCGCGCCGTCCGCGCCCCGGGTGTCGTCAAGTTCCACGGCGACGGCCGCGGCCTCGCGCAGCGCCGCCGCGAGGCCGCGCGCGTCCGCGATCCTGCGGTGCGCGTCGAGCCCCTTGTCCAGCATCTCCCGTGCCTTGCGGCCGTCGCCCTGCGCGCGCAGCGCCGCCGCCAGCGCCACCGCCGCGTCCGCCGCCGGGGCGGCCGTACCCAGCGACTCCAGCGCGGTCAGGGCGGGGCCGAGCGCCGCGACCGCGCCGGCGGGGTCGCCGTGGTGCAGCAGTGCGAGCCCCATGCGGGCCGACACCAGTGCCGTCTGCCGCCGGTCGCCGAGCCGCTTGCACAGGGCTAGGGCCCGGCGGTGGCGCCGGACGGCGAGGTCGGCATCGCCGAGGGCCAGTGTGAAGGTCGCCGACAGATCGACGAGGCGGGCGCGCAGCGGCTCGGGCAACGCGGGCCGGGAGCCGGTGGCGTCCGGCCCCATCCCCATCCCCATACCCGGCCCCATCCCCGGACCCGCCCCCGGCCCGGTCCCCGGACCCGCCCCCGGTTCCTCCTGGCCGAGCGCGTCGCACCACTCCACACCCGTCCGCAGCTGCCCCTGCACCAGCCAGGGCAGGCGCAGGGCGAGCACCAGGGAGGCGACGTCCTCGACGGCGCCGCACTGCCGCAAGCGGTGCAACGCGGCCACGACGTTGGGATGCTCGGCGGCCAGCACGTGCAGCCAGTGGCCCTGCCGGGGGCCGGTCAGCCGGACCTCGGCGCCGGTCACCAACTGCCGGTAGGCGGCGGCGTGCCGGTCGAGGGCCGCCTCCAGCAGACCGTCGGCGGCGAGTTCCTCGCTCATGTGGGAACGGACCGGCTCCGGCACCGCGAAGCGCGGCTCGCCCTGCTCCTCGTCGAGGACGACGACGAGGCTGCGGTCCAGGAGCGCGTCGAGTACGGCGTCGGTGCCTGCGCGCGGAAGCGGCGACATCCGTTCCAGCATCGACTGTCCGAACCCGGGCTCGCACACCGACAACTGGCCCAGCAGGGTGAGCTCGTCACGGCTCAGGCCCGCCACCGCGGACTCCGCCAGCGCGGCCAGCGAACGGTGCCGGGCGGGGGCGCCCGCGGGCCCGCCCGACAACGCCGTCAGCGCCCCGCCGCGGTGTCGCAGCCGGGCCAGCAGCACCTGCGGCGTGAACAGCCGCAACCGGCCGGCCGCCAGCTCCAGGGCCAAGGGCAGGCCTTCGAGCAGGACGCACAGCGCGGCCACCGCGGACGTGTTCGCCTCGGTGAGCGCGAACCCGGGCGCGGCGTCACGCGCGGCACGGGTGAACAGGGCCACCGACGCGTTGCCGGACAGCACGCCGGGCTCCTCGGCCTCCGGCGCGGGCACCGGCAGCCGGCGCACCGGAAGCAGCCGCTCGCCGACGATGCGCAGCGGCTCGCGGGAGGTGGCCAGAACCCGCAGTCTGCCCGCGGGGGTGAGCAGTTCGGTGAGCATGGTGGTGAGCGGCTCGCCGTGGTGGTCGCAGCCGTCGAGCACCAGGAGGGCGTCCGCGTCCCCCGGGATCCGGCGCAGCTCTGCCGCCAGCCGCAGCACGGTGGCCGCCGCCTCGTCCGCGGAGGCGGCGGGCGACAGGTCGGCGCGGCGCGCCCCCCGGAACCGCCCCGGCGCCGGGGTGAACGCCCTGGCCAGCGCGCTCTTGCCGACGCCGCCGGGCCCGGTGAGCGTCACCAGCCGGGCGTCCGGGTCGGTGAGCCTGCCGCCCAGTACGAGAAGCTCGGTGTCCCGGCCGACGAGAGGACGCCCGCCGTCCGCCGGCGCCGGACGTGTCCCGGCCGGACTCGGAACCTGCTCTGTCACGGTCATGGCTTCCCCCTGAAGACGGCTGCCGACAGCGTGCCCGGGACGGGCAAAGGGTGGCTTAAACAAGGCGCTCGGGGCTGGGGGCCGAGCCTCCCTGCCTCGCTACGCGGCCTCCCGCAGCCGCCACACCCCCGGCCGCACCTCCACCGCCGGCCCGGCACCCTGGGCGGTGTCGGTGAGGCGGCGCAGACAGCGCCGGGCATAGGCCTCCAGACGGCGGTCGCGCAGGTCCGTGGCCAGGTCCCGGCAGGCCGTGAAGCGGGCCGTCGCCGTCGCCGCGTCCCCGAGGTCCAGCGCGAGCAACGCGCCTGCGCGCAGCGCGTCGAAACGGGCCGGGGACCGGTCCGGCAGGGTGCCGAGCGCCGTGTCGAGGAGGGCGCCCGCCTCGTCGTACGCCCCCGCGTCCAGCCGTACGTCGACCAGCCCCACCAGCGCGCGCCCGTGCTCCTGGTCGTCCGCACAGCCGCGAGCGGCCCGCGCGGCGGCCTCGTACAGCTCCTCGCAACGCGTCAACTCCCGCTGCTGCCAAGCGAGATCGCCCAGCGACCGCAGCATCCGCGCCTCACCCGCCCGGTCCCGGGCCCGGCGGGCCGCGTCCAGGCCGAGGGTGTGCGCGGTCCGCCACAGGGACCACGCCGCGTGCGACTCCAGTCCGCCGGACAGGGCGTCGGCCAGTCGCAGCGCCGCCGGCCAGGCGCCATGGGCGTGCGCGGTGCGCAGGACCCCGGCGAGGACCGCGAGGTCGGCGTGCGCGGTGGTGGCGGAGCCGGTGGCGGCCCCCACCGAGTCCGCGCAGGCCTCGGCGAGGCGGCCCGCGGCGTCCCGCGCCGAGTCCTCCGGCTCGTGCCGGGCGAGCAGTTCGGCGGCCAGCAGCCGCGGCAGCGGGTGGAACCGGAAGCGGCCGCTGGCGTCGGCCTCCAGCAGACGCGCGTCGACGAGGCCCTCCACGCTGCGGCCGGCCGCGTCGGCCCCCAGCCCGAGCACGGCGGCGGCCGGGCCGGTCTCGAACGGGGAGTCCGGCAGCAGGGCCAGCAGCCGGAACGACCGCTGCTGCTGGGCCGTGGCCGCCGCGTACGCCGTCAGAAGCGCTGCCCGCACGTCGAGTTCGCCGACACGCAGCGCGTCGAGCCGGTCCCGCGGGTCCCGCAGCCGGGCGGCGAGGGTGTGCGGAGTCCAGTGCGGGCGGGCGGCGAGCTGAGCCGCCGCGCTGCGCAACGCCAGCGGCAGACCGCCGCACAGCACGGCCACCTCGGCCAGTGCCGCGGGGTCGGGCACGTGTCCGGCGTCCGTGCCGCCCGCGGAACCGGACACCGTCGTGAGGACGGTGCGCGCGCCGGAGTCCTGTGCGGGGCGCCGCGCGGCGCTCGCTCCGGCCGCCGGCACGTGCCGCGACAGCGCGCCCGGGCGAAGGGCGCCCGGGCCGTCGGTGCGGACTCGCGCCGGAGCGTGACCGTTCGCGGCCGGGCGCCCTGCCCCGTCCGCGTCGCCCGCCGGACCGCGGCCGGACGCCCTCGCCAGCAGGGCCAGGGCGGCTTCCGGGCGCAGCGGCGCCAGCGACACCGTACGGACGGCGGCCAGGGACGCCGGGGTACGGCGGATGGTGACCAGGACGCGGCAGCCCTCGGTGGCCGGCAGCAGCGGACGCAGTTGCGCCTCGGAGCCGGCGTGGTCGAGGACGAGCAGCAGGCGCCGCCCCGCCAGCAGGGTGTGCAGGGCGTCCCGCAGGTCCTCCACCGTCTCCGGCAGCGGGCCCGTCTCTCCCGCCCGCCGCAGCAGCCGGGTCAGCGCCTCGGCCGGGCCGAGCGGACGGCCCGGCTCGGGCTCCAGGTCGAGGAACATCCGGCCGTCCGGGAACGCGTCCGCGCAGCGGTGCGCGGCCTCCACGGCCAGCGCCGTCTTGCCCACGCCCGGCATCCCGGCCACGGCCACGCACGTACCAGCCGGGGACGACGTCAACAGATCGACCACCCGCGCCAGTTCGTCCTCCCGGCCGGTGAACGCCGGGTCGGCGGTGGGCAGTGCGACCGGCCGGCCGCGGGTCCGGGCCACCGTCACCGGCCCCGGCGACGCGGCCTCGTCGACCAGCAGACCGGCGTCACCCGCCAGGATCCGCCCGTGCAGCCGCTGCAACGCCGGACCCGGCTCGATCGCCAGTTCCTCGACGAGCGTGTGCCGCAGCTCGCCGAACGCCCGCAGCGCCTCCGCCTGCCGGCCCGCCCGGAACAGCGCCAGCATCAGATGGCCGTGAAACTCCTCGCGCAACGGATACCGCGTCGTCACCGACTGCAGCTCGGCGACCAGATCGCGGTGCCGGCCCAGCTCCAGATCGGCACGGATCCGCTGGTCCAGCGCCGCCACACCCGCCTCCTCCAGCCGGACCGCCCCCGCGTCGAGCGCGGGCCCGTGCGGGGTGTCCGACAGCAGCGGGCCGCGCCACAGGTCGATCGCCTGCCGCTGCAACGCCGCCGCCTGGGCGAAGTCGCCCGACTCCAGCGCCCGGCGGCCGCTCGCGTGCAGCGCCTCGAACCGGGTCAGGTCCAGTTCCTCCGGAGCCACGCGCAGCACGTAACCGGGCTGCCGCGTCACCAGGAACTCCCGGCCGAACCCGTCCTCGGCCGCGTTCAGTTGCTTGCGCAGCTGCGAGATGTACACCTGCAGCGTGGTGGTCGCCGTACGCGGCGGATCGTCCTGCCACAGCTCGTCCGTCAGCGCCTGCACGGACACCACCTCGCCGCTGCGCACCAGCAGCGCGCCGAGGACGACGCGGAGCTTCGCGGCCCGGGGCGTGTACGAGACACCGGGGCCGGCGCTGCCCTCGATCTCCATGGGGCCGAGGATGCGGAACCTCATGAGAGCACCCGGGTCACAGGTCCTGCACGACCCTGGTGCGGGCCTCGGCCACCGCGCGCCGGTGCTGGGTCACCGTCAGCGTCACCGGCACCGAGGGCCGTCCCTGGGCGTCCCGCTCCAGCGGGCCCGGCACCGCGACGCAGCGCAGCGGCAGGCCCGCCTGCGCGTAGCCGCGGAAGTGCACGTCCCAGCCGGCCACCACGGCCCGGTCGGCGTCGACACCACTGGCCCGGCCCGCCGTCAGGATCGACGTCTGGCGCAGCGCCTCGAGCAGCAGCAGACCGGACACCTGGCCGTCGTCGGACGGCGCCAGCGCCGGATTGTCGCCCCGGGTGAGCACCCACGTCGTCAGCCGGCCCTGCGCGGACACGCCCGGCTCGCACACCACCACGTTCCCGGGGGCGCGGCGGCCGATCTCGGCCGGGTCCACGGGCCAGCCCGCGCCGTCCGGGGCGTCGTCCAGCTCCGGCGCGGCGCGCAGGGCACGGCGGCTGTGCTCGATGTGGTTGCGGTGCAGCGCCGGCGTCAGGAACACCAGGCCCGCGCTGCCCGTGCAGCACGGGACGTCGTCGATGCGGACCTCGACCCCGAACGTCAGACCGCGCGGCACCCCGCCGATCATGTGGTCGGGGCGGGCGGTCAGATGCGTCGTCATCCGCGGCGGTTCCCCGTCACCGGCCCGCCAGGCCCGCAGGTCGGTCAGGTCGAGCGCGAACCGGTAGAACAGACCCGGCCGTTCACGCGGCACACCGAAGTACCGGTGACCCACGAACTCACCGACCTCGCGCACCTCCTCGGTGACGGACTGCGCGTCGTGGAAGTGGCCGGGACCGTCGTTGAACAGCGGGTGCCCCAGGGGCACGGAGCCGGCCAGGACGAAGTTCTCCTCGCCGCTGCTGGGCGCGTCCAGGAGGTAGTGCTCCCAGGACGTCGGGCAGTGGATCAGATGCCGGGTGGCGTACTTGGGTCCCGCGACGGCGGTGCTGGACGTGTCGACAGTCATGGTCTCTCCTCGGCGCGATGGGAGCGCTCCCTGCTCGCAGAGCGTGGGGAGGGCCCGTTCGTGCGGCGCGCACTGTCCCCGTGGCCGTCACAGGGACGGCCCGCGCCCACCAGGGTGCGAAAACGCCGGTACCGGACGCCAGCCGGGGACGGTGGCAGCAAGTTGCACGGCAGCTAGTTGTGGTGTCCGCCCTGCTCGCACGCCAGGGCGGCTTTAGGGGTCCTGGCACTATGCCCGCCCGGGTCGCGCGGCCTGGCACCGCACCTCGCCGCGTTGCCGAAAAGCCCTGGTAGCTCCTTCCCCACTCTCGGCTTCGCTCGAGCGGGGGGACCCCCATCGAGGGCTCTCCGGCGCCTTGCGATGCACGGCACCAGACCACGCGACCTCATCGGGCGCTCATAGTGCAAGGACCCCTTTAGTCGCGCTCAGGTGCCCGGTGGCATGGTCGAGGTGACGGCACGGACACACCGATTCCCCCGTCACCGCTGCCCGTGCCGTTCGCCGGCCCCGTCCGGGACGTCGTCCCTGCCGTCCCGGACGAGGCCCGCGCCCTGCCCGACCCAGTGCGCCACCTGGGCGCGCGAGGTGAGGCCGAGCTTCTTGAAGATGCGGCTGAGATGGGTCTCCACCGTCTTCGGGCTGACCTGGAGCCGCGCCGCGATCTGCTGGTTCGTGCAGCCCTCGCTGACCAGGACCGCCACCTGCGCCTCCCGTCTGCTCAAGCCCTCCGGCGACAGCCGGCCCGCGTCCCGCACAGCCGCCTCGGGCGGCGGCGCGGGCAGTTCGTGCTCCCGGACCAGCCGCACCTCCCGCAGCCGGGCCCCCGCCCGGTCCCGCCACACCCCGCCGAGCGGCCGCGCCGCCCGGACCGCCCCGCGGGCCGCCTCCAGGGCGGCGGTGCTGTCGTCCGCCGCGAGCCGCACCAGGGCCAGCAACAGTGCCGCCTCCACGGCGAGCGGCACCCCGCCCGAGCGGTGCGCCGACCCGGCCGCCCGCTCGGCCCACCGGCCGGCCGCCGCGATGTCCTCAGCGGCGAGCCGGGCCCGGGCGAGCCCCAGCTCCAGTCGGCCCGCCACCTGTTCCTGACCCGAGTCGCGCGCCAGTACCAGCGCCTCCTCCAGCCGCCGCTCCGCCGCATGCCGACGCCCGGTGTGGAACAACGCGTCGGCCAGCAGCGGCACCGCGTCCAGACGGCGCAGCAGCGCGTCCTCCCCGAGCCCGTCGAGATCCCGCGTGGCGGCGTCGGCGGCGTCCAGTGCGGCCCCGAACAGCCCCGCGGCGGCGTGGGCGGCCGCGAGCAGGCAGCGGGCATGGGCGACGGCGACGGCGGACGGGGCGGCGACGACGGACGGGGCGGTGCGCAACGCCTCCTGCGCCCAGCGCTGGGCCGAGCGGCGCAGCACCGGCTCGCCGCGGTCCAGGGCGAGGGCGGCGCATTCCGCGGCCCACTCGTGCACGGCTTCGGGGGCGGCCCGGGCCCGCACGGGCGGGGCGCACCTCTCCAGACAGTGCTCGGCCTGCTCCCAGTTCCCCTGCAGCCGCAGGGCCGCCGCGCGGACCGGTGAGTCCCGCACCACCGCCGGGAGCGAGGCGTACGCCCGCAGCGCGGCCTCCGGACGGCCCGCCAGCACCAGTGCCCGCGCCCGCAGCAGCGTCGCCTCCACGTCGTCGGGAGGCAGCAGCCGCAGCAGCGACGCGGCCGCGGCGGCCTCCCGGTGCACCCCGTCCCCGGCCACCCGCAACAACTCACCCCCGATCCGCGCCACGCCGTGCGCCGCGGTGCCGCCGGCGTCCCCGGGCGTCCCGGTGCCGCCGGTCCGCTCCGCGGGCTCCTCGGCCCGGTCAGCCCATGCCGTTCCGTCGGCCTGTGCGGTCAGCATCCGCCGTTCCCCCTCCGCCTCGGTCCAGCCGACCCTCTCCCACTCGGTACCCCGACTCCAAGGTGCTTGCCTTGTCCGGTAGTTGCACGACAGGAAGTCCCCCAGGCGTGGGGTGAACCCCGGACTACTGCCGTGGTCGGGACGGGATCAGGCTCGAACCATGGCTGTCGACTCCACACCCGTCACCCGCCCGGGGGCGGCTCCCCCCGTGCCCGGCGTCCACCGCGGGCTGCGGGCGGGCTACGCCTCGGGGGCCCTGGTCACCGGGGCGTTCAGCACGCTGCCGGGCCTCCTGCTGCTGCCGTACCTCACCGACACGCTCGGCGCCGGAGCGGCACTGGCCGGGACCGTGGTGCTCGTGCCCAAGGTGTGGAACGCCCTGCTCGGTCCGCTCGTGGGCCACGCCGGGGACCGCGCGCCCCGCCGCGGTACGCATCTGGCCGCCGGAGGCGTAGGCCTGGCGGCCGCGTTCGCCCTGATGTTCTCGGCGCCCGGCTCCCACTCCGCCGGAATACCGTGGGCCGCCGCCGGCTTCTTCCTCGCCGCCACGGCCTACGCCTTCTTCCAGGTGCCCTACTCCGCGCTCCCGGCCGAGCTGACCGGCCGGCCCGCCGACCGGGTCGCCCTCGTGGCCGGACGCGTCGCCGTGATCGCCGTCTCCGCCCTGCTCGTCGGAGCGGCGGGGCCGGCGCTGGCGGACGCGGGCGGCGGCGGGGTGCCGGGGCACCGTCTGGTGGGTCTGTTCGGTGCGCTGTGCGTGCTCGCCGGTACGGCGGGCGTGGTGCTCGGCACCAAGGGCGCACGCCGGGCCGGCCGGGACGACACGACGCCCGCGGAACCCGCCGCCGAGCCGTCCGGTCTGCTGCCCCGGCTCCGCCTCGCCCGCCGGGTCCCCGGCTTCGCCGGGCTCCTCGCCGCCATCGCCGTCCAGTCCGTCGCCACCGGCGGGCTGACCGCCGGCGCGCCCTACTTCAGCGAGCACATCCTCGGCGACAAGAACGCCACGGGGCTGCTCGTCGCCGCGTTCGTCGCCCCGAACCTCCTCACCGTGCGCGTCTGGACGCGGCTCGGAGCCCGGGCCGGCCACCGAGCCGGATACCGGTGGGCCTGTGCGGTCTTCGGCGCCGGCTGCCTGCTGCTGTGCGCCGCGCCCGTACTGCCGCTGCCCGTCGTGCTGCTCTCCATGGTCGTCGCCGGCTCCGGACATGCCGGTCAACTGCTCTTCCTGTACGCCTTGTTGCAGGACCTCATCGCGGACGAGGGCCTGCGCGGGGCGGGTGTGTCGTCCGGGCTGTTCACCACCTGCGAGACCCTCGGCCTGGCGGTCGGGCCCTTCCTGTACGGCCTGACACTCGCCGTCTTCGGCTACGCCTCCTCCGGCACCGGGCATGCCGCCGCCCAGTCGCACACGGCACATGTGGGGATCCTGGTCGGCATCGGCCTGCTGCCCGCGCTGGCGGCTCTGGCCGCGACGGCCGTGCTGGGCGGTGAGCGGCGCACGAAGCGGGGCTGAGCCGAGCAGCGCGGGCCCACCCCGGCGCTCACAGCAGCCGGGTGGGCCCGTCACCGTCCTCGGACTCGTCCCGCAGCGGGGTCAGGCCGCCGTCGAGCGAGCGCACCTCCACCGCTCCGTCCGGTCCGTCCAGGACCCAGCCGACCGCCGTGGCCAGGCGGCCGTCGCGGTGCCCGCGCAGCGCGGCCAGCGCCTCGGCCTCCGCGTCCGCGGCGACCACCAGGCACAGACAGCCGGCCCCGGCGGCGTACAACGGGTCCAGGCCGAGCACGTCGAAAGCCTCCCGGGCGCCGTACGGCACCGGCAGCGCGGCCTCGTCGACCCGCACCACCCACCCCGAGCGGCCCGCGAACTCCCGCAGCACCGCGACCAGTCCGCCGTCACCGACCACACCGGCAGCCCGTACCGCGTCCGCCGGCAACGCCGCCCGGACCGTCTCGACCAGGCCGCCCAGCGGGGCGGCGTCACTGGGCACGTGGTACTCGTAACCAAGGCCGGCACGCAGGGACAGGACGTGCACCGCGTGGCTGCCCAGCGGGGCGGTGAGCAGGATACGGTCGCCCGGGCGCAGCGCGGCCGCGTCCAGCGGCGCGCGTGTGAACACCCCGAACCCGGTGACCGAGAGCGCGAGCCGGTCGATCTCGCCGGCCCGGACCACCGTCGCGTCGACCGCCGCGACCCGCACCCCGGCCTCCCGTACGGCCTCCCGTACGGAGTCGGCGGCGCGGTGCAGCAACGCGGTCGGCAGCCCCGCCTCCACGACGGCGGCGAGGGCCAGCCGGCGCGGCACGGCACCGGCGACCGCGAGCGCGTTGACGGCCGCGCACACCGCGAGCCGCCCGATGTCGCCGTTGCCGTAGAACGGCGGATCGACGACCGACGTGGTGGTGCGCACCGCCAGCGGGCCCGGTTCCGCGGCCGGTTCGGCGTCGTAGAGGCCGCCCAGCGCCGCCACGAGGACACGCGCCGGAGACGCGGCACCGGCGTTGTCGCGCAGCGCCACCTGACCCGCCGGCGGCGGCAGTTCGTCCCGCAGCAAGGAAATCCCCCCTTTCCGTCACCCGGGAACGCGGCGGCCCACGGCCGCACTGCGCGCCGGTCTGCTCCCGGCGGCCCCACCACCGTAGCCCGGGAAACCACGGACAAACGGCAGGCAGGGGTGGGAATTCAGGGGTGCACAGGGGTCCGTCAAGGGGGACTGCGGGGGCGGTCGCCCTTCCTAGGGTCGAAGACCCGGAACGCCCGGGCAGCCAACGGACCCACGGGAGAGCGGCCATGGTGGACGTCAGCACGCGGGGGCAGCGGCAGCACGCCGCCGCCGACCGCATCGCCGATCGCCTCGGGGTGTTCGCGCACCGCTTCGAGGACGCACGCGCGGAAACGGCCGGAAACGGTCCGCTCCACGGCGTCACCCTCGGCGTCAAGGACGTCTTCGCCACCCGCGAGGCGGTCCCCACCGCGCACAGCAAGGTGCACGACCCCGACTGGCACCGCGGCCGCGACGCCGTGGCCGTCCGGCGGCTGCGCGCCGCCGGGGCCGTACCGGTCGGCCTGACCACCGCGGGGGAGCACGCCCTCGGCCGCCCCGACCCCGCCCTGCCGTTCCCGGTGCCCCGCAACCCCTGGGACCTCGACCGCTACCCGGGCGGCTCCAGCAGCGGCAGCGCGGCCGGGCTCGTGCACGGCCTGTTCGACGTCGGACTCGGCACCGACACCGGCGGCAGCATCCGAATCCCCGCCGCGCTGTGCGGCGTCACCGGCGTCAAACCCACCCACGGGCTGGTCCCGACCGCCGGCAGCCGGCCCCTCGCGCCCAGCCTGGACACCGTCGGCACCCTCGCCCGGACCGTCCGCGAGGCGGCCCGCGCGCTCGGCGTCGCCGCCGGCCGGGCCACCCCCGAGCCCGAGTGGCGCACCGGCCTGGACGGCGTACGCATCGGGGTTCCCGACCGCGCGCTGGAGGAGGCCGGACAGCTCTCCCCGGACTGCCGGGACGCCTTCGACACCGCCCTCGAACGGCTCCGCGACCAGGGCGCCAAAATCGTCAGCGTCGAACTGCCCGAGCTGTACCCGCTGTTCGCCGCCCAGCTGATCACCCTGCTCGCCGAGGGCTTCCACACCCACGCCACCGGGCTGCGCGGCCGCTGGGACCAGTACGGGCGGCCCTTCCGGCGAACGCTCGTCCTCGGCGGCCTGATCCCCGCCTCCGCGTACGTCCACGCCCAGCGGGTGCGCGCCTGGGGCGCGGCGGGACTGCGCCGACGCCTCGACGAGTGCGACGCCCTGGCCACCCCCACCTGGCCCGGTGCCGCCCCCCGCTACGACGACCCCGCGGGCCTCGCCGCCGTGTCGTGGCTGCCCAGCCTGTGGAGCGCCGTGGGCTTCCCCGCCGTCGCCCTGCCCATGGGCTTCGACCCGGCCGGACTGCCGCTGTCCCTGCAACTGGCCGGCGCGCCCGGCACCGACCGCGCCCTGCTCGCCGTCGCCGACGCCTACCAGCAGCACACCGACTGGCATCTGCGCACCCCGGACCCGTTCCCCGCGACCCGCCCCGCCGCCGTGGTCCTGCCGCAGGCCGCGCCCTCCGAGGCCGAGACCCGGCGGCAGCTCGGTGCGGCACTGCACCGGGCGGGGGTGCCCGTACCCGAGGCCGAACTCGCCGAGTTCGCCGGACAGTGGCAGCTCACCGAAATGCTCTTCGGATTCCTGCCGGAACTCCCCGACCCCGTATCCGACACCGACGACGACAACTGAAGCGAAACCGAGGGGGACTTTCATGACCACACAGCAGGACACCGCGCGCACACCCACCACCGGCGACCTCCTGGAAAGCGACTGGATTCGCCGCTACCACCCCGCCGTCGCCGACGCGCCACGCCTCATCTGCTTTCCGCACGCGGGCGGTTCGGCAAGCTTCTACTTTCCCGTCGCGAAGGAACTCACCCCCGCGATCGACGTCCTCGTCGTGCAATATCCGGGCCGCCAGGAACGCCGGCGGGAACCCCTGATCGACAACGTTCCCGAACTCGCCGACCGCGTCTTCGAAGAGGTACGGCACCACGCCGACCGGCCGCTGTACCTGTTCGGGCACAGCATGGGAGCCACCGTCGCCTTCGAGATCGCCCGCCGCTTCCAGGCCGCCGGACTCCCGGCCCCGGCCCGGGTGTTCGCCTCCGCCCGCCGGGCCCCCTCCCGGACCCGCCCCGACCGGGTCCACACCCGTGACGACGAGGGCGTCATCCGGGAACTGCGCAAGCTCAGCGGCACCGACGACCGGGTGCTGGGCAACGAGGAGATCATGCGGCTGGCGCTGCCCGTGCTGCGCAACGACTACAAAGCCGTGGAAACCTACCGCGCCGACCACGGGGCCCGCATCGACAGCCCGGTCACCGTGCTGACCGGGGACAGCGACCCCAACACCACCCTCGACGAGGCCGGCGCCTGGGCCGAGCACACCACGGCCGACTGCGAGGTGCGGGTCTTTCCCGGCGGCCACTTCTATCTCGTCGACCGGCAGCGCGAGGTCCTCGACGCCATCACCGCCCGCATAAGCACCGCGACCGGCGATCGAGGTTAGGGGGTCCCCGGCCCCCGGTAGGGGTCCGCACTGCGCCCGCCCGCATCTAGCGTGAACTCCACCGCTGCCACGAATTCCCATTCGTGGCCCGAGGACAGAAACAGGGAATCGCCGTGAGCCGAATAGCGTGGAAGACGCTGAGCAGCGGGGAGAACGACCATCTCCTGCTGGCGGTCGACTTCGCCGCGGGAAGCCGCGGGCCGGCCCAATTCGCCGACCTCGCCCCGCTCCTCGATCCACCGCGCACACTGTGGGCGACCCGACCCCCCGGCCCCGACGACCAGGTCCCGCCCACCGGCAACGCCTACCTCGACTGGTGGCTGGGCGAGGTCCGCGCCTCGGGCACCGCCGTGGAGGCCGTGCTCGGCTACTGCGCCGGCGGTGTCTTCGCCGCCGCCCTCGCCGACCGCATCGCCGACTGGCAGCAGGCCCCCAGGCTCATCCTCCTCGACCCCGAACTCCCCGCCACCAGCGGCCTGTACGCCGACTTCCACACGGCCGGCGACTCCCTCGGCGCCCTGCTCACCCCCGCCGAACTCGAGGCCTTCCACGCCCGCGGCGAGGCCCTGGAGGCCCGGTACGGCGACGACCAGCTCCCCGTGGCCGGCCGCGAACTGGCCGACACCTTCACGGCCGCCGTGGCCGCCGCCGCCGACCGGCTCGACCTCGACGAGGACATCCGCGACGAACTCTCCGGCGCCTTCGTCTCCCTGGTCTCCTACCTCACCGCGGCCACCACCCTCAGCCCGCTGCCCGCCTGGTCCACCGCCACGGCCGTCACCACGACCACCCCCGAGCACCCGGTCGGCCACGACCACCGTGTCCCGGTGGCCCACGACGACCTGCTGCGCTCACCGGAGACCGCCCGCGCACTGCGCCGACTGCTGGCCGACGACCGGGTCCCGGCGGCCGGGAAGACCGGGTGAGCGCGATGACGGCGACGACGGGGGACACCGCCACCTCCACCGGGACACCATCGGCCACCTCCACCCGGACGCCATCGGCCACCACCACCCGGACACCACCGGCCGACGCACCGGCACCCGCCGGGAACGACACCCGCACCACCCTCCTCCCGGCCCTCTTCGCCGAACAGGCACACCGCACCCCCGACGCCGTCGCCCTCGTCGACGGCGACGTCAGCCTCACCTACCGCGAACTCGCCGAGCGCTCCGCCAAGCTCGCCCACCACCTGATCTCCCTGGGCCTCGGCCCGGAGGACATCGTCGCCGTCGGCATGCGGCGCGGCGCCGAACTCGTCACCGCCTTCCTCGCCGTCCTCACCGCCGGGGCCGCCTATCTGCCGCTCGACCTGCAGAACCCGGCGCAACGCCTGGCACTGATGACCGAGGACGCCCGACCGGCCGCCCTCCTCACCCACACCGGCAGCACCGCCCCGGCCGGCCCCGCGGTCACCGTCCTCCTCGACGACGAGGCCACCCGCGCGGCCGTCGCCGCCGCCCCGGCCACCACCCCCCAGGACGCAGACCGCGTACGCCCGCTGCACCCCGACCACGCCGCCTACGTCATCTACACCTCCGGCTCCACGGGCCGCCCCAAGGGCGTCGTCGTCACCCACCGCCCGCTCGCCGCCTACCTCGCCTACGCGCGCGGCACCTACCCGAGCGCCGCCCGCAGCACCCTGCTGCACTCCTCCGTCGCCTTCGACATGACGGTCACCACCCTGTACGCGCCGCTCACCAGCGGCGGCACCATCCGCATCGGCGCGCTGGAGGACCCGGGCCCCAGCCCCGCCCTGCTCAAGGTCACCCCGTCCCACATGGCGCTGCTCGCCACGCTGCCCCCGCAGTCCGCGCCGACCGAGCAGCTCGTCGTGGGCGGGGAAGCGCTGCTGGCCGAGACCGTCGAGGCCTTCCGCGCCCGCCACCCACGGGTCACCGTCCTCAACGAGTACGGACCCACCGAGGCCACCGTCGGCTGCTGTGTACACACCGTCCAGCCCACGGACCCCCTGCCGCCCGGCGCCGTGGCCATCGGACAGCCCACCTGGGCCAGTGAACTACGCGTCCTGGACGCCCAGTTGTGTCCCACGGACGACGGCGAGCTGTACATCGCCGGCGGTCAGCTGGCCCGCGGCTACCTGCGCCGCCCGGCGCTCACCGCGGAACGCTTCGTCGCCGACCCCTACGGTCCGCCCGGCAGCCGCATGTACCGCACCGGGGACCGGGTGCGCCGCACCGCCGACGGCACACTGTTCTTCCTCGGCCGCCTCGACGGGCAGATCAAGGTCCGCGGCTACCGCGTCGAACTCGGCGAGATCGAGTCGGCCCTGCTGCGCCACCCGACGGTCGCCCGCACCGCCGTCACCGTCCACCGCACCCCCACCGGGGACACCCACCTCGTCGCCTACGTCGTCCCGGAAGCCGGACACGGCACGGACACCGGCGAGCTGAAGACGCACCTGGCCGACACCCTGCCCGACTACATGGTGCCCAGCGCCTTCCTGACCCTCGACACCCTGCCGCTGAACGCCAACGGAAAGCTGGAGACGGACCGCCTCCCGGCGCCCGACTTCGCCGCCGTCACCCGCTACACGGCACCCGTCACCCCCGAACAGACGCTGCTGTGCGAACTGTTCGCCCGGTTCTCCGGCACCCCCAAGGCCGGTCTCGACGACGACTTCTTCGCCCTGGGCGGCACCAGTCTGGGCGCCGCCCAGATCGCCGGCAAGGCCCGCAGACAGGGCCTCGGCGTCCGCCTCCAGGACATCACCGACCACCGCACGGTACGGCGCCTGTGCGAGGCGCTCACCACCGAGTAACAGGAATTGGAGACACGATGGAGCTGCTGCAGCTCGCCGGCATGGGCTGGATCTCCCGGTCCCTCAGCGTGGCCGCCCGGCTGGGCATCGCCGACCACCTCGCCGACGGCCCCAAGACACCGGCCCAGCTCGCCGAGCTGACCGACGCCGACCCCGACGGCGTGCTCTACCTGCTGCGCGTCCTCGGCATCGTCGGTGTCTTCCGCGAACGCGAGGACGGCACCTTCGAACAGACCGACACCTCGGAGCGGATGCGCGACGACCATCCGCAGTCCATGCGCTACTGGTGCGTCCTCGGCGGCGAGATGTACTACGACGTGTGGCGCGATCTGCTGACCACCGTCAAGACCGGAAAGCCCGCCTCCCGCTCCGAGTACGGCGAGTCCATCTACGCCTACATGGACAAGGACACCGATGCCGGCGAGGTCTACGACAAGGCCATGGCCGACATCACCCGGCCTGCCGCCGCCGAACTCGCCCGCGACTTCGACTTCTCCCGGATCTCCACCGTCATCGACGTCGGCGGCGGCACCGGCCACCTCCTCAAGGGCATCCTCTCGGCCCACCACGACATCCGCGGCACCGTCGCCGAGCGCGCCGACGTCGCCAAGCGCGGCGCCCAGCTCCTGGACGAGTCCGGCGACCAGGACCTGATCCGCCGGCTCTCCTTCACCGAAGCCGACTTCTTCGAGGAGGTCCCGAGCGGCGCCGACGCCTACTTCCTCAAGAACGTCCTGCACAACTGGAGCCCCGAGAGCAGCGCCCGCATCCTGCGGACCGTCCGGCGCGCCATGACCCGCACCGTCGAGGAGTCCGACGGCCTCGCCGCCGAGCCCGTTCTCTTCGTCATCGAACCGCTGCTCGGCCACGACAACGCCTCCGCGATCCGCTCGCTGTTCCAGATGGTCGTGTGCGAGGAGGGCACCCGGATCCGCTCCGTCGAGGACATGCGCGAGCAGGCCGAGGCCGCCGGCCTCCAGGTGCGGTCGATCCGCAATCTCTCCACGGAGCACAGCGTCGTCGAGTGCGTGCTCGCCCCCCGCGGCTGACCGGCTCCGACCGATCGGCCGCGACTGACCGGCTTCCTTCCCCAAGAGAGGACCAACCACCCATGTGGGACGACCAGTTCGAGGACATCGTCCGCCCGCACCTCGGCTTCCTCCCCGAGGACGCCCCCTTCACCGAGAACCTCGACCTGAGGGACGCCGGCCTCGACTCCCTCGGCATCGTCGACCTCCTCATCGAGCTCGAGAACGCGTACGAGGTCAAGTTCACCGACGACGCTCTCGCCATGGAGACGTTCAGCACCCCCGGCGCGCTCTGGCGCACCCTCGCCGGTCTGCGCACCGCGGCCGTGAGCTGACGGCCCACTCGCCCCCCACTCCTCCTCCCTCCCTCCCGCTCCTCTCCCACAGGTGGACGAACCGAATGTCGAATGAGTCGAACGAACAGAAGCTCCTCGACTACCTCAAGAGGGCCACGACCGAACTGCGCGACACCCGCAGGAGGTTGCGCGAGGAGGAGGAGAAGAGCCACGAGCCCATCGCCATCGTCGGCATGGCGTGCCGCTACCCCGGCGGGGTGACCTCCCCGGAGGACCTGTGGAGCCTGCTCGCCGCCGGCGGCGACGCCATCACCCCCTTCCCCACGGACCGCGGCTGGGACGTCGCCGGCCTCTACGACCCGGACCCGGACGCCCCCGGCAAGACGTACTCCGTCGAGGGCGGCTTCCTCGACGGAGCCGCCGACTTCGACGCGGACTTCTTCGGCATCAGCCCCCGCGAGGCCCTGGCCACGGACCCGCAGCAGCGACTGCTGCTGGAGACGTCCTGGGAGGCGTTCGAGCGGGCCGGCATCGACCCGGCCACCCTTCGGGGTAGCGCGACCGGGGTCTTCGCCGGCGTCATGTACCACGACTACGGCGCCCACCTCCAGCACGTCCCCCAGGACATCTCCGCCTTCCTCGGCAACGGCAGCGCCGCGAGCGTCGTCTCCGGGCGGGTGTCGTATGCGCTGGGTCTGGAGGGTCCGGCGGTGACGGTGGACACGGCGTGCTCGTCGTCGCTGGTGGCGGTGCATCTGGCGGCGCAGGCGCTGCGGGGTGGTGAGTGCTCGCTGGCGTTGGCGGGTGGTGTGACGGTGATGTCGACGCCGGACACGTTCGTGGACTTCAGCCGGCAGCGGGGTCTGGCGGTGGACGGGCGGTGCAAGCCGTTCGCGCAGGCGGCGGACGGCACCGGTTGGGGTGAGGGTGTCGGTGTCCTGGTGCTGGAGCGGTTGTCGGACGCCCGGCGCAACGGGCACCGGGTGCTGGCGGTCGTGCGGGGCTCGGCGGTCAACCAGGACGGCGCGAGCAGCCAGCTGACCGCGCCCAACGGACCCTCCCAGCAGCGCGTCATCCGGCAGGCGCTCGCCTCCGCCCGCCTCACCGCCCAGCAGATCGACGCCGTGGAGGCCCACGGCACCGGCACCAGGCTCGGGGACCCGATCGAGGCGCAGGCGCTGCTGGCGACGTATGGGCAGGACCGCTCGGAGGACGCCCCGCTGTGGCTGGGGTCGGTGAAGTCGAACCTGGGGCACACCCAGGCCGCCGCGGGTGTCGCCGGGATCATCAAGATGGTCCTCGCCCTGCGCGAGGAGGAACTGCCGCGCACCCTGCACGTGGACGCCCCGTCCTCGCACGTGGACTGGTCGGCGGGTGCGGTGGAACTGCTGACCGAGGCCCGTCCGTGGAGGAGCGGGGATCGGGTGCGGCGAGCGGGTGTCTCGTCCTTCGGGATCAGCGGGACGAACGCCCATGTGATCGTGGAGGAGGCGCCGGCCGGGGAGTCTGAGGAAGCCGCCGCTCCGGTGGGGCCGCCGGTGGTGCCGTGGATCGTCTCCGGCAAGTCCACCGAGGCGGTACGCGGACAGGCGGCACGGCTGCTCGGGCACGCGGCGGCCCACCCGGAACTCGACCTGGCGGACGTGGGCGCCTCGCTGGTAACCCGGCGGTCGTCGTTCGCGTACCGGGCGGGTGTGGTGGCCGGTGACCGTGAGGGGCTGCTGGCCGGGCTGGAGGCGGTGGCGAGCGGTTCCGTGGTGCCGTCGGTGGCCGGGGGTTCGCTGGCGTTCCTGTTCACGGGGCAGGGGAGTCAGCGGGCGGGGATGGGGCGGGAGCTGTACGACGCCTTCCCGGTGTTCGCTTCCGCGCTGGACGAGGTGTGCGCGGCGATGGACACGCATCTCGAACGGCCTCTGCGGGATGTGATGTTCGGTGGGCAGGGGCTGGACGAGACGGGTTACACGCAGCCCGCACTCTTCGCCCTGGAAGTGGCCCTGTTCCGGCTGCTCGAAGCCTGGGGTGTACGGCCGGATGTGCTGGCCGGGCATTCGATCGGTGAGCTGGCCGCCGCGCATGTCGCCGGGCTGTGGTCGCTTGAGGACGCCGCCAGGCTGGTGGCTGCTCGTGGCCGGCTGATGCAGCAGCTCCCGGCGGGCGGCGCGATGGCCGCCGTGCAGGCAACTGAGGCGGATGTGCGTGCGGTGCTGCCGGTGGGTACGGGGATCGCTGCGGTGAACGGGCCGGTGTCCGTGGTCGTGTCCGGTCCGGAGGCGGGCGTGGACGAGGTCGTCGCGCACTTCTCGGCGGCCGGACGCAAGACGAAGAAGCTGGCCGTCAGCCACGCTTTCCACTCCCCGCTGATGGAGCCGATGCTCGCCGAGTTCGAGCAGGTCGCCGCCCAACTGAACTATGCAGAGCCCGCATTGCCGATCGTGTCGACACTGACGGGCGCGGCGGTGTCGTACGACGAGCTCTCCCGGCCGTCGTACTGGGTCCGGCACGTCCGCGAGGCCGTCCGCTTCGCCGACGCCGTCACCGCGCTGGACGGGCGGGGCGTCGGTACGTTCCTGGAGCTGGGCCCGGGCGCCGTGCTCACCGCGATGGCGGCCGACACCGGCACGGAGGCCACGCTCGTCGCAACGCTGCGCCGGGACCGCACCGAGCCCCAGGCACTCGTCGAGGCCCTCACCCGGGTGCCCTCCGTCGACTGGACCGCCTACTTCGGCCCCGGGCGGCAGGCCGCCGACCTGCCCACCTACGCCTTCCAGCACCAGCCGTACTGGCTGGACGCCTACGCGGGCGCGGTGCGCAGCGATGTCGTCGGTGCCGGGCAGACGGACGCCGAGCACGCGCTGCTGAGCGCGGCGGTGGAACTGCCGGACTCGGGCGGGGTGTTGTTCACCGGCCGGCTGTCCCCGGCGGTCCAGTCGTGGCTGCCCGAGCACTCGGTGCACGGGACTGTCGTGCTTCCGGGCGCGGCCCTGGTGGAGATCGCGCTGCGGGCCGGTGACCAGGTCGGGTGCGCGACCGTCCGTGATCTGACGCTGCACGCCCCGCTCGTCCTGCCCACCGACCGCGCCGTGGACCTGCGGGTGTGCGTCGGCGAGGGTGAGGAGCCGGCGCTCACCGTGCACTCCCGCCCGGAGGGCGAGGAGGGCTGGACGTTGCACGCCGAGGGTGTGCTGGCGGCCGAGGCGGTGGCGCCCGCCGACTTCGGTGCCGTCTGGCCGCCGGCGGGTGCGGAACCGGTGGACATCGCGAATCTGTACGAGGAACTGGCCGCGGCCGGGCTGGAGTACGGCCCGCTGTTCCAGGGCGTCACCGCCGCCTGGCGTGCCACGGACGGCAGCTCGGTGTACGCCGAGGTCGCCCTGCCCGAGGGCACCGACACCGAGGGCTTCGGCATCCACCCCGCCCTGCTCGACGCCTCCCTGCACGCCATCACCCTGGCGCAGGAGGAAGGTTCCGCGGCCCAACTGCCCTTCTCGTGGTCGGACGTCACCCTGCACGCCTCAGGCGCCTCGGTGCTGCGGGTGCGGATCGCGGGCGTGGGCTCGGGCCACCGGCTCGACCTCGCCGACCCGGCCGGCTCCCCGGTGGCGACCGTCGGCACGCTGGCCCTGCGCGCCGCGGTACCGGCCGTGGCGGAGACCGGAGGAGTCCGTGACCTGTACCGGATCGACTGGGTCCCGGTCGCGTCGGAAGCGACCGAGCCCACGGCCTCGTACACCGTCCTCCTGACGGCCACCGCCGCCGATCTGCTGCCACGGCTCCAGGCCCACCTGGAGGGCGAGGGCAACCTGCTCGTGATCACCCGTGGTGCGGCCACCGAACCCGAGCAGTCCGCCGTACGCGGGCTCGTCCGGGCGGCTCAGGCCGAGCACCCCGACCGGATCGTCCTGCTCGACTCCGACCAGGACGTCCCCGAGCGCCTGCCCGCCACGGAGCCGGAACTCCGCTTCATGGACGGCGAGTTCCGCGCCCCGCGCCTGGTCCGAGACGCGGTGTCGGCGGACGATTCCTGGTCCACGTCCGGCACGGTTCTCGTGACCGGCGGCACGGGTGGACTCGGTGCGCTGACCGCGCGCCACCTCGTCGCCGCCCATGGTGTGCGCAGTCTGCTGCTCACCAGCCGGCGCGGCACGGACGCGCCGGGAGCCATGGAACTCGCCGAAGAACTGCGCGCGTCGGGCGCGGACGTGACGATCGAGGCTTGTGACGTCTCCGACCGGGAGGCGCTGGCGCGGCTGTTCACTTCTCACACGGACATCACGGCGGTCGTGCACACCGCGGGCGTGGTCGACGACGCGACCGTCGAGCACCTGAGCCCGCAGCGCCTGGAGTCGGTGTGGGCGCCGAAGGCGGCGGCCGCCCGGCATCTGCACGAGCTGACCGCCGACCGCGACCTCGACGCGTTCGTGCTCTACTCCTCGACCGCCGCCACCTTCGACGGCACCGGCCAGGCCAACTACGCCGCCGCCAACGCCTACCTGGACGCCCTCGCCGCCCAGCGGCAGGCACAAGGCCTGCCCGGGGTCTCGCTCGCCTGGGGCCTGTGGGACCCGGAGGTCGGCGGCATGGGCGCCGGGCTCACCGCGACCGACATCGACCGCATGGCCCGGGTCGGCGTCCTGCCGCTCGACGCCGAGCGGGGCCTGGCGCTCCTTGACGCGGCCCTCGCCGGCTCCCCGCACGCCCACCTGCTTCCCGTCGCCATGGACACACGGGCCCTTGAGCAGCGTGCCAGGCGCGGGGAACTGCCCCGCATGCTGCACGGGCTCGTCCGCCCCTCCGCCGTGCGCAGGACCGTCGCGGCCGGCGGACCGGCCCCGGCCGGAGACCTGGCCGCCCGCCTGGAGCGCCTTCCGGCCGCCGAACGCACCCGCGTCCTGCTCGATCTCGTACGCCGGCATGTCGCGGCCGTCCTCGGCTTCGGCGGGGTGGGCGAGGTCGCACCCGGGAAGCCGTTCAAGGAGTTCGGTTTCGACTCCCTGACGGCGGTCGAGTTCCGCAACGGGCTCGGCACCGAAGCAGGCCTCCGGCTGCCCGCGACCCTCGTCTTCGACCATCCGACGCCGAGCGCGGTCGCGGACTTCCTCGCCGCCGAACTCCTCGGAGAGGAGGGCGAGTCCAACGCGGCGTCGGTGCCGGCCGGTGCGGCGTCGGCCACCGCTGCCGACCCCATTGTCATCGTGGGCATGGCGTGCCGGTATCCCGGCGGGGTGAGCTCGCCGGAGGAGCTGTGGGCACTGCTGGCGGCGGGCGGTGACGCCGTCTCCGAGTTCCCGTCCGACCGGGGGCCGCTGTGGCAGGAGTCGTACGACCCCGACCCGGAGGCCGTCGGCAAGACCTACACGCGGTACGGCGGGTTCCTCGCCGAGGCCGCCGAGTTCGACCCCGGCTTCTTCGGGATCAGCCCGCGCGAGGCGCTGGCCATGGACCCACAGCACCGGCTGCTGCTGGAGACGTCCTGGGAGGCGTTCGAGCGGGCCGGGATCGACCCGGCCGCCGTGCGCGGCAGCGCCACCGGCGTCTTCACCGGTGTCATGTATCACGACTACGCCACCGTCCTGGAACGCTCCGCCCACCACGACACCGAGGGCTTCATGGGCGTCGGCGGCAGCATCGCCTCCGGGCGGGTGTCGTACGCGCTGGGGCTTGAGGGTCCGGCGGTGACGGTGGACACGGCGTGCTCGTCGTCGCTGGTCGCCGTGCATCTGGCGGCGCAGGCGCTGCGGGGCGGTGAGTGCTCGCTGGCGTTGGCGGGTGGTGTGACGGTGATGTCGACGCCGGACACGTTCGTGGACTTCAGCCGGCAGCGGGGTCTGGCGGCGGACGGGCGGTGCAAGCCGTTCGCGCAGGCGGCGGACGGCACCGGTTGGGGTGAGGGTGTCGGTGTCCTGGTGCTGGAGCGGTTGTCGGACGCGCGGCGCAACGGGCACCGGGTGCTGGCGGTGGTGCGGGGCTCGGCGGTCAACCAGGACGGCGCGAGCAACGGTCTCACCGCCCCCAACGGTCCCGCTCAACAGCGCGTCATCAAGCAGGCCCTCGCGGCGGCCGGACTCTCGTCCACCGATGTGGACGCGGTGGAGGCCCACGGCACCGGCACCAAGCTGGGCGACCCGATCGAGGCGCAGGCGCTGCTGGCGACGTATGGGCAGGACCGCTCGGAGGATGCCCCACTGTGGCTGGGGTCGATCAAGTCGAACCTCGGCCACACCCAGGCCGCCGCGGGTGTCGCCGGGATCATCAAGATGGTCCTCGCCCTGCGCGAGGAGGAACTGCCGCGCACCCTGCACGTCGACACCCCCTCCTCGCACGTGGACTGGTCTGCGGGTGCGGTGGAACTGCTCACCGAAGCCCGGCCGTGGCAGGCGGGGGAGCGGACACGGCGCGCAGGCGTCTCCTCCTTCGGCATCAGCGGCACCAACGCCCACGTCATCATCGAGGAGGCACCGGCCGAGCAGCCGACGGAGGCCGTGGAGCCGGCCGCCCTTCCGGTGGTGCCGTGGGTCGTCTCCGGCAGAACCGCCGCAGCCGCGCGCGAGCAGGCGGTACGTCTCCTGCGCTTCCTCGGCGACGGAGCGGGGGCCGACCCGGTCGGCATCGCCTACTCGTTGACGACTCAGCGGTCGTCGTTCGCGTACCGGGCGGGTGTGGTGGCCGGTGACCGTGAGGGGTTGCTGGCGGGGCTGGAAGCGGTGGCGAGCGGTTCTGTCGTGCCGTCGGTGGCCGGGGGTTCGCCGGCGTTCCTGTTCACGGGGCAGGGAAGTCAGCGGGCGGGGATGGGGCGGGAGCTGTACGACACGTTCCCGGTGTTCGCTTCCGCGCTGGACGAGGTGTGCGCCGCGCTGGACACGTATCTCGAACGTCCGCTGAAGGACGTCATGTTCAGCGGGGAAGGGCTGGACGAGACGGGTTACACCCAACCGGCCCTGTTCGCGCTGGAAGTCGCCCTGTTCCGGCTGTTGGAGGCGTGGGGTGTACGGCCGGATGTGCTGGCCGGGCATTCGATCGGTGAGCTGGCCGCCGCGCATGTGGCGGGGCTGTGGTCGCTTGAGGACGCCGCCAGGCTGGTGGCTGCTCGTGGCCGGCTGATGCAGCAGCTCCCGGCGGGCGGCGCGATGGCCGCCGTGCAGGCAACTGAGGCGGATGTGCGTGCGGTGCTGCCGGAGGGCACCGGGATCGCCGCCGTGAACGGGCCGGTGTCCGTGGTCGTGTCCGGTCCGCAAACGGGCGTGGACGAGGTCGTCGCGCACTTCTCGGCGGCCGGACGCAAGACGAAGAAGCTGGCCGTCAGCCACGCTTTCCACTCCCCGCTGATGGAGCCGATGCTCGCCGAGTTCGAGCAGATCGCCACCCAACTCACCTACGACGAGCCCACGCTGCCGATCGTGTCGACGCTCACCGGTGACTCGGTCTCCTACGAGGAGCTGGCCGACCCGGCCTACTGGGTCCGGCACGTCCGCGAAGCCGTCCGCTTCGCCGACGCCGTCACCACCCTCGGCGCCCAGGGCGTCGGCACCCTCCTGGAGCTCGGCCCCGACGCCGTGCTCACCGCGATGGCGGCCGACACCGGCACGGAGGCCACGCTCGTCGCAACGCTCCGCCGGGACCGCACCGAGCCCCAGGCACTCGTCGAGGCCCTCACCCGGGTGCCGTCCGTCGACTGGGCCGCCTACTTCGGCCCCGGCCGGCAGGCCGCCGACCTGCCCACCTACGCCTTCCAGCACGAGAGCTACTGGCCCACGCCGTCCTCGGGCAACGTGGGTGACGTGCAGGGCGCCGGAGTCGCCGCGGCGGGGCACCCGCTGCTCGGCGCGATGGTCGAACTGCCCGCTACCGAAGAGGTGTTGTTCACCGGTCGGCTTTCGTCGGCCACGCAGCCGTGGCTGGCCGAGCACGCGGTGAACGGCACGGTCGTCGTGCCCGGTGCCGCGCTCGTCGAGATCGCGGTGCGGGCCGGTGACCAGGTCGGCCGCGGGACCGTCCGTGATCTGACCCTCCACGCCCCCCTCGTCGTACCCGCCGAGAGCGCCGTGTCTCTCCGTGTCCGTGTGGGCGAGGGCGAGGAGCCCGCGCTCACCGTGCACTCCCGACCGGAGGGTGAGGAGGGCTGGACGCTGCACGCCGAGGGTGTGCTGGCCGCCGAGGCCGTCGAGCCGGCCGCAGGCCTGGGCGGTGTCTGGCCTCCGGCGGGTGCGGAGCCGGTGGACACCGTGCACCTGTACGAGGAACTGGCCGCGGCCGGGCTGGAGTACGGCCCGCTGTTCCAGGGCGTCACCGCCGCCTGGCGTGCCACGGACGGCAGCTCGGTGTACGCCGAGGTCACCCTGCCCGAGGGCACCGACACCGAGGGCTTCGGCATCCACCCCGCCCTGCTCGACGCCTCACTGCACGCCATCGGACTGTGGCCGTCCGCCGACGCCGCACAGGCGGAGCTGCCCTTCTCGTGGTCGGACGTCACCCTGCACGCCTCCGGCGCCTCGGCTCTGCGCGTGCGGATCACCAGGGAAGGGGCCGGTCAGCGACTGGAACTGGCCGACCCCGCCGGTACCCCGGTCGCCACCGTGGGCACGCTGCTGCTGCGTCCCCTGGCGGTCGCGGACAGCGGCGCTGTTCGTGACCTGTACCGGGTGGAGTGGACGCCGGTCGCTGCACGGGCGACCGAGGCCACCGACGCGTACACGGTCCTCCGGGCCGACACCGCGGCCGCCCTGCTGCCACGGCTCCAGGCCGAGCTGGCGGGTGCGGAGCCTGTGCTGGTCATCACCCGGGACGCACTCACCGACCCCGAACAGGCCGCCGTACGCGGACTGGCCCGGGCCGCGCAGGCAGAACACCCGGACCGGATCGTGCTCCTCGACACCACCGGAGAACTGCCCGGACGCATCCCTGCGGACGAGCCCGAACTCGCCTACTCCGAAGGCCGGTTCCAGGCGCCTCGCCTGACCCGGGAGGCGACCGCCGCCGAAGCCGCCTGGCCCGGCACCGGAACCACCCTCGTCACCGGCGGCACCGGCGGGCTCGGCGCCCTCGTCGCACGCCACCTGGTCACCGGCCATGGTGTGCGGAGTCTGCTGCTCACCAGCCGACGCGGCACGGACGCGCCGGGAGCCGCCGAACTCGCCGCGGACTTGCGTGCGTCGGGGGCCGAGGTGACGATCGAGGTCTGTGACGTCTCCGAGCGGGAGGCCGTCGCGGAGCTTCTGGACGCCCACCCGGACATCACCGCGGTCGTGCACACCGCGGGCGTCCTCGACGACACGACCGTCGAACACCTCACCCCGGAGCGACTGGACGCCGTCTGGGCGCCGAAGGCCGGGGCCGCCCGGCACCTGCACGAACTGACCACCGGCCGGAACATCGACGCCTTCGTCCTGTTCTCCTCCGCCGCCGGCTGCTTCGACGGCATCGGCCAGGCCAACTACGCCGCCGCCAACGCCTACCTGGACGCCCTCGCCGCCCAGCGGCAGGCCCAGGGCCTGCCCGGGGTCTCGCTCGGCTGGGGCCTGTGGGCACCCGACGCCGGCGGCATGGGCGCCGGGCTCACCGCCACCGACCTCGAGCGCATGGCACGTGCCGGAGTCGGAGCCATCGGGGCGGAGGAGGGCACGGCCCTCTTCGACGCTGCCCTGGCCGCGGCACAGAACCACCCGCACCTCGTACCCGTGAAGCTGGACCTGGCCGCGTGGGACACGGAGAGCACCCCGGCCCTCCTGCGCGACCTGGTCCGGCCCCGGACCCGCCGTACCGCACGGGCGTCACTCGCCGCGGACGCCGGGCGGCCGTCCGGCAACACCCTCCAGGACCGGCTGACGGCCCTGCCCGACACCGCCGCCCGCCGTGAGCTGCTGCTCGACCTGGCCCGCGAGCACGCGGCAGCCGTGCTCGGCTTCTCCGGGGCGCACGCCGTGTCCACCGACGCGGCCTTCACCGAGCTGGGCTTCGACTCGCTCACCGCCGTCGAGTTCCGCAACGCCCTCGCCGCCGACACCGGCGTACGACTGCCCGCGACACTGGTCTTCGACTACCCGAGTCCGGGTGCGGTCGCCGACTACCTGCTGACCGAACTGGTCGGCCCCGAGACGGGCACCGCCCCGGCTCACGGCACGGCCGTCGCCGTGACGGCCGCCGCCGACGAGCCGATCGCGATCGTCGGCATGGCCTGCCGCTACCCCGGAGGCGTCAACTCACCAGAAGAGCTGTGGCAGTTGCTCGCCGCGGGCGGTGACGCCATCAGCCCGCTGCCCACGGACCGCGGCTGGGACGTCGCGGGCCTGTACGACCCCGACCCCGAAGCCGTCGGCAAGACGTACGCCCGCCACGGCGGATTCCTCACCCAGGCGGCCGAGTTCGACCCGGCCTTCTTCGGGATCAGCCCGCGCGAGGCCCTCGCGACCGACCCGCAGCACCGGCTGCTGCTGGAGACGTCCTGGGAGGCGTTCGAGCGGGCCGGGATCGACCCCGCCACCGTGCGTGGCAGCGCCACCGGCGTCTTCGCCGGCGTCATGTACAACGACTACGGCATCAGGCTGAGCGGCTACCCGGCCGACCTGGAGGGTTACCTCGGCACCGGCAGCTCCGGCAGCGTCGCCTCGGGCCGCGTCGCCTACGTCCTCGGTCTCGAGGGGCCGGCGGTCACCGTCGACACGGCCTGCTCGTCCTCCCTGGTCACCGTCCACATGGCCGCGCAGGCGCTGCGCGGCGGAGAGTGCACGCTGGCCCTTGCCGGTGGTGTGACGGTGATGGCGACCCCGGAGACGTTCGTCGGCTTCAGCCGGCAGCGGGGGCTGGCCCCCGACGGGCGCTGCAAGCCGTTCGCCGAGGCCGCCGACGGCACAGGCTGGGGCGAGGGCGTCGGCATGCTCGTCCTCGAGAAACTCTCCGACGCCCGCCGCAACGGCCACCGGGTGCTCGCGGTGGTCCGGGGCTCGGCCATCAACCAGGACGGCGCCAGCAACGGCTTGACCGCCCCCAACGGCCCCTCCCAGCAGCGCGTCATCCGTCAGGCCCTGGCCGCCGCACGGCTGACCCCGCAGCAGGTGGACGCGGTGGAGGCCCACGGCACCGGCACCAAGCTGGGCGACCCGATCGAGGCACAGGCGCTGCTGGCCACCTATGGGCAGGACCGTTCTCCGGATTCGCCGCTGTGGCTGGGGTCGGTCAAGTCCAACCTCGGCCACACCCAGGCCGCCGCGGGCGTGGCCGGGATCATCAAGATGGTCCTCGCCCTGCGCAACGAGGAACTGCCGCGCACTCTGCACGTCGACACCCCGTCCTCGCACGTGGACTGGTCGGAGGGCGCGGTCGAGCTGCTGACCGAGCCCCGCCCGTGGCGGGTGGGGAAGCGGACCAGACGCGCGGGCGTCTCCTCCTTCGGCATCAGCGGCACCAACGCCCACGTCATCATCGAGGAGCCGCCCGCGGAAGACACTGCCGAGCCGGACTCCTCGGCCCGGCGGCTCCCGGTCCTGCCATGGATCGTCTCCGGCAAGACGGCGGAGGCAGTCCGCGCCCAGGCCGCCCGCCTGCTCGACTTCGCCATGGAACACCCCGAGCTGGACTCCACGAACATCGCGGCCTCGCTCACCGCCCGCCGGGCTTCGTTCGCCTACCGGGCGGCCGCAGTGGCGGGCGACCGGGCAGGCCTGCTGGACGGACTGGAGGCCATCGCCGGTGGCGCGGTGACGCCGTTCGGTACGACGGGGTCGCTGGCGTTCCTGTTCACGGGGCAGGGGAGTCAGCGGGCGGGTATGGGCCGGGAGTTGTACGACGCCTTCCCGGTGTTCGCTTCCGCGCTGGACGAGGTGTGCGCGGCGATGGACACGCATCTCGAACGGCCCCTGAAGGAGGTCATGTTCGGTGGGGAGGGGCTGGACGACACCGGTTACACGCAGCCGGCGCTGTTCGCGCTGGAAGTGGCCCTGTTCCGGCTGTTGGAGGCGTGGGGTGTGCGGCCGGATGTGCTGGCCGGGCATTCGATCGGTGAGCTGGCCGCCGCGCACGTGGCTGGACTGTGGTCGCTGGAGGACGCGGCGAAGCTGGTGGCCGCCCGTGGACGGTTGATGCAGCAGCTCCCGGCTGGCGGCGCGATGGCCGCCGTCCAGGCCACCGAGGACGAGGTTCTGCCGGTTCTGCCCGAGGGCACGGGGATCGCTGCCGTGAACGGCCCGTCCGCGATCGTCGTCTCCGGTCCGGAGGCGGGCGTGGACGAGGTGGTCGCGCACTTCTCGGCGGCGGGGCGCAAGGCGAAGAAGCTGACCGTCAGCCATGCCTTCCACTCGCCGCTGATGGAGCCGATGCTCGCCGAGTTCGAGCAGGTCGCCGCCCAACTCACCTACGCCCCGCCGAAATACCCGATCGTCTCCACGCTGACGGGCGCGGCCGCCTCCTACGAGGAACTCTCCCGGCCGTCGTACTGGGTCCGGCACGTCCGCGAAGCCGTCCGCTTCGCCGACGCCGTCACCACCCTCGACGCCCAGGGCGTCGGCACCTTCCT
>NZ_JBSFIK010000032.1:0-109388 GCF_053597535.1 Streptomyces sp. NPDC001348
GGCGAGGGCCTGGACTACGTCGGTGCGCACGACTGGGCCGACAGTGTGGAGGACTGGGGCGACGACATCGCCTCCGACCTGGGCGCCACCCCGGGCGAGCAGCAACTCGGCCAGACCGAGGAGGCCAACGAACTCGTCCACGGCAGTCCGGACAAGATCCGCGAGAGCGCCAAGCACCTGCACGATTTCCACGGGGCTTTCGACAAGGTGAGTTCGGGGCTGCGGAAGGTCGACTCCTCCGGCTGGCAGGGCGAGGGCGGTGACGCCTTCCGCGAGAAGTTCGGCGTGCACCCCGCCAAGTGGGCACAGGCGGCCGAGGCGTGCGGCGCGGCGGCGGGGGCGCTGGAGTCGTACGCGGACACCGTCAAGTGGGCACAGGGGCAGGCCAAGGAGGCCGTCGAGCTCTACAAGAAGGGTGTGCAGGCGTCCAAGGACGCGGTGGATGCCTACAACAAGAAGGTCGACGCCTACAACGCCAAGGTCAAGGCGAACCAGGACCCGGGCCCCAAGCCCGAGCCGTTCCACGACCCGGGCAAGGCCGACATCAAGGCCGCCGCCCAGAAACTCGCCGAGGCCCGCAAACAGCGCAACACCGCCGCCTCCGAAGCACAGGGCAAGGTCAAGGCCGCACTCGCCCACGCCCCCGCCGAACCCCCACCCCTGGACCGCCTCGGCAACGACTTCACCGACGGCTCGCAGGCCGCCGGCACCGAACTCACCCACGTCGTCGGCGGCGCCCTGAAGGGCACGGCCGGCCTGGTGAACTTCGCCCGCGGCCTGAACCCCACCGACCCCTACAACCTCACCCACCCGGCCGCCTACATGCAGAACGTCAGCATGACGCTCTCCGGACTGGTCTCCACCGCCGCGCATCCCGAACGCGTCGTCCAGGCCGCCGTGGACGGCTTCAAGAAGGACCCCTCCGAGTTCGTCGGCCGCCTCATCCCCGAACTCATCGGCACCAAGGGCGCCGGACTCGCCCGCGGCGGACTCCGCCTCGCGCTCAAAGAGGGCGCGGAGGGGGTGGCGGAGCAAGGGCTGCGCAAGACCGCCCGGAACGCCGTGGAGGAGGGAGCCGAGGACGTCTCCAGGCGACCGGGTGAAAAGGTCTGCGCGAAGGACCCCGTCGACGTCGCCACCGGCCGGATGGTGCTGCCGCAGACCGATGTCTCTCTCCCTGCTGCCCGCCTGCCGCTTCAGTTCAAGCGCCAGTTCGAGTCGTCCTACCGCCTCGGCGGCTGGTTCGGCCCGACCTGGTCCTCCACACTCGACCAGCGGCTGGAGATCGACGCGGAGGGCGTGGTCTTCGTCGGCGAGGACGGCCTGACGCTCGCCTACCCCCACCCGGCACCGGGCGTGCCGACCCTGCCCGCCCACGGCCCGCGCTGGCCCCTGGACCGCACCGACGACGGCTACACCCTCACCGACCCGGAGTCGGGCCAGGTACGACACTTCGCGGACCGCTCCGACACCCTGGCGTTGCTCGACCAACTCGACGACCGCAACGGCAACTGGATCACCTTCGAGTACGACGCCGGCGGTACGCCCCGGCAGCTCACCCACAGCGGCGGCTACCGCCTGCTGCTGTCGACGACCGATGGCCGAGTCACCGCTTTGCACCTGGCCGGTGGCGCACCGGACGGCGACGACCAGGAACTGCTCCGCTACGGCTACACCGACGGCCACCTCACCGAGGTCACCAACTCCTCGGGCCGCCCGACCCGCTTCGGTTACGACGAACTGGGCCGCATCACCTCCTGGACCGACACCAACGACAGCCACTTCACCTACACCTACGACCACCAGGACCGCTGCACCCACCAGTCGGGGGCCGCCGGCCACCTGCGCTCGACCTTCACCTACTCACCGGCCGACGGAGAAACCGGCGAGCACACGACGACCGTCACGGACTCGTTCGGCCACACCACCCGCTACCTGATCAACGAACGCCGCCAGGTAATCGCCGAAACGGACGCATTCGGCGCGGTCACGCGCTACCAGCGCGACCGCTACAACCGGCTGCTGTCCCAGACGGATCCGCTGGGGCATACGACGACGTTCCGCTACGACGAAGCCGGCAACGTGCTCGCCGTGACCCGCCCGGACGGGCGTGAGACACGTGCGGAGTACAACGAGCTCGGGCTGCCTGTGAAGCTCGTCAACCCTGACGGCACGGTCATCCGCCAGAGTTTCGACGAGCGCGGCAACCGAACCTCGGTGACCGATCCGGCAGGCCGGACCAGCCGCTTCGCGTACGACGCCGCAGGACATCCGACCGGCGTGACCGATCCGCTCGGCCACACCACCACCTTCCTCTGCGACCGGGCTGGGCTGCCACTGGCGGTAACCGATCCGCTGGGAGCGGTGACCCGCTACGAACGCGACGCCTTCGGCCGCCCCGTGTCGATCACCGATCCGACCGGTGCCACGGATCATCTGGAGTGGACGGTGGAGGGCCGGCTGTCCCGCCGGACGGCGCCGGACGGCGCCGAGGAGTCGTGGACGTACGACGGCGAGGGCAACTGCATCAGCCACACCAACCCCATGGGAGCTGTCACCCGCTTCGAGTACACCCACTTCGATGTGCTCGCCGCCCGCACCGGTCCGGACGGGGTGAGCCACGAGTTCACCCACGACACCGAGCTACGCCTGACCAAGGTCACCAACCCGATGGGGCTCACCTGGAGTTACGAGTACGACGCAGCCGGGCGGCTGGTCATGGAGACGGACTTCGACGGCCGCACGCTGACCTATACCCACGACGCGGCGGGCCGGCTGGCCTCCCGAACCAACGCCCTCGGGCAGACGGTCACCTTCGAGCGCAACGAGCTGGGTCAGGTGCTCCGCAAGGACGCGGACGGCCGGGTCACCGTCTACGGCTATGACTTCACGGACCAGCTGGCACAGGCGACCGGCCCGGACGGCATCACGCTGACGGTGCTGCGGGACCGATTCGGCCGGGTGCTGGAGGAGGCAGTCGACGGCCGCCGGACGAGATACGCGTACGACGAGCACGGACGCCGTTCGGGCCGCACCACACCGTCCGGTGCGACAACCACCTGGTCGTACGACGCCATCGGGCGCCGTAACCGCCTGGTCGCCTGCGGCCGGACCATCGACTTCGCCTACGACGAGCTGGGCCGGGAACTGACCCGCCGCTTCGGCGAGACGCTCACTCTGGAGCACGCCTTCGACGCCCGGGGCCGCCTGACCAGGCAGGCGCTGACAGGCACGGACGGCCGCACGGTGCAGCAGCGGACCTACACCTACCGTGCCGACGGGCACCTGGCCGGCGTCGACGACCACCTGTCCGGCTCCCGCCGCTTCGACCTGGACACGGTGGGCCGGGTGACAGCCGTGCACGCGGCCGGCTGGAGCGAGACGTACGCCTACGACGAGGCGGGCAACCAGACGCAGGCGGCCTGGCCTACGGGCCACCCCGGCCAGGAGGCGGTGGGCGCCCGCACCTACGCGGGCACCCGCCTGACCAGCGCGGGCAGTGTCCGCTACGAACACGACGCCTTGGGCCGCATCACCCTGCGCCAGAAGACCCGGCTGTCCCGCAAACCCGACACCTGGCGCTACGAGTGGGACGCCGAGGACCGCCTCGCCCAGGTGACCACACCGGACGGCACGCGCTGGCGCTACATCTACGACCCGCTTGGCCGCCGCGCGGCAAAACTCCGCTTGGCGGAAGACGGTGAATCGGTCGTCGAGCGGATCGACTTCAGCTGGGACGGCACGACCCTCTGCGAACAGACCACGACATCCACCGCCCTTCCGCATCCAGTCACCCTGACCTGGGACCACCACGGCATGCGCCCGGTCAGCCAGACGGAACGGATCACCGCGGCCGACGCGCCCCAGCACGAGATCGACTCCCGCTTCTTCGCCATCGTCACCGACCTCGTCGGCACGCCCAGCGAACTCGTCAGCGAAGGCGGTGAGATCAGCTGGCGCTCCCGCAGCACGCTCTGGGGCACCACCGCATGGCCGTCGAACAGTTCGACGTACACACCACTTAGATTCCCCGGCCAGTACTACGACCCCGAAACGGGTCTTCACTACAACTACTTCCGGCACTACGACCCGGAGACCGCCCGCTATCTCACCCCCGATCCCCTCGGCCTCGCCCCCGCCCCCAATCCCGGCACGTACGTCCACAACCCGCACACCTGGTCCGACCCCTACGGCCTCACTCCCTGCCCGCAGGGCGAAAAGAGCAACCCCTTCAAAACCCGTGAGGACGCGGAGCGGGCGGCCTATGATCTCGCCGGTGTTCCCTACGGGGAGGAGCCGATCGCCCAGTGGGTCGTGACCGGGGAAAAGGATCTGAAGCACGTGCCCGGTCATGTCTATTCGCCGGATCCCGCACACTGGGGCAATTTCCGGCAGTTCGAGACGGAAAGCGGCTCACGTGTGGTCGTCGAGCACACCCACGACCCGGCGGGACCGCACTTCCATGCCGGAAAGCCGAAGGTCGACGACACCCGCGAGCTCGTCAATTTCGGCTGGGACAATGCACGTGTGCAGCGGGGCGACGGCAGCTGGGGCTACCCGGAGAACATGGAGAGGTATGCCAAGATCAACAAGCCTGGTGGGGACCATCACCTCTTCTACGAAGGCAACTGAGAACGCGGAAGACAGCCGAGATGACAAGCGAAGGGTTGAAGGGTGACGAAGGAGCAGGAGAAGCCCGAGTGGCAGGATGTCCTGGAGCGCTGCGGTCTTCAGGTGCTGGAGAACGCGACGCAGGACGCCCCACCGGTGCGGTCTGCCATCTACGCCGTCACCGGATTCGAGGTCGAACCGGTCGCCACCATCCCCGCCTCGTCCCCTGACGCCGCCGCCGAACTGGACGCGAAGTGGCACTTCCACGCCTCAAGCGTTTCGCTCTACGACGACAACGGAGAATTCCTCATCCTCCCGCCCGTCTCGGGGGGCAGTGAGATCGGCTGGGTGAGGGTCAAGGACACCGTCGGCAGGAACCTGCCCTCACGTGTCGCAAAGGTGACGGGTTCCCCCGAGTTCCTCGCTGTTTCGACCGACGGCCGGCACCTGTGCGCCGCCTCGGTGGAGGAGTACGACTACTGGGTGGTGCTGCACGCGTTCTCGTGAGCAATCGCTCGGACTTCCATGAATCCCGGAAAAATCGACCAGGCCAATCTGCGTGAGCACATGCCCCGCAAGGTTTTCTGTGGTGACACGTTCAGAACACGAACAAGCAGCCGACCTCTCGGCCGTGCTCGGTGCGGACGGCAACTTCGCCCCGTCCTGGCTGCGAGGCAAATTGGTGACTCCTGTTCCTGTGGGTGCGGAGATCGATGTGGCGTTGGCTCATCGGGTTGCTGCAGGCTGCCGCGCTGTGAGGACTTCACACATCCTCTGCTCGGACCTCTCCCACAACGCCGATGTACTCACCGGCACGACGTTCCGGCTTCCTGCTGACGCAGATTGCACCGGGATCCACCCGCCCCGCCTGCTCTGGACGCCCGCCCTACAAGGAGCCGTCCTCTTTCCGGAAGCGGGTTACGCACTCATCGCGGGAAGCGCCGGCTTCATAGCCGCGACAGTCGGCGAGAGTGTGGACACTGCCCGCACGCGCTTCGGCCGTTACGCGCGCCGCCTCTCCGAGCGCCACCCCGCTCTGCCGAGCGTGGCAGCCACTTATCCACCCAAACACCCGGCCTGGTCCTCCCCCGAAGACGTTGATCCGGAAAGTGCGGCAGCGCGGCAACTGGCTCTGCTGGACGCATTCACCGATGGGACCAGCAGTGCACCGGACTTCGCACATGACTGGTGGGAAGCCCGGCGCGCTTCCCTGGCGGACGGGGAACGGGTCCAGGGGCCGCTCGGCGATCTCTTCGACCGGGTGTTCATGCTCCTCGAGGACTACTCGGTCGGCCCTGACATCAGGGAACCCGGTGATCTCGATGACGCCGAACTCAGGACCGCCATGAGCGAGGCCTGGGACACCTTTCGTCACTCCGGGACCGACCTCGGTGGCTGAAGGCGGCCCGCCGGCTTGTGCCGATGTACGACCACCGGGAGGCCGGCGCCCCGTTCGTTCGTGCGATTCGCGTTCTGCAAGCAGATGGGCGTGCTGGAAGAGGCCATCTCCCGGCTCAGGAGGCTGGCCGCGTGATGCCGTGAAGCCGTACGCCCCTCGCCGCTTCGCCCAGGAGCGCTCAGGTGTCGTAGACGGTGGAGCGATGCCCGACGTGGACGACCCACACCACCAGTTCGCCGTTGTCGATCGTATAGATCACGCGGTAGTCGCCTACCCGTAGGCGGCGCCGCTCGGGCTGGGACACGAGGGCCGTGGTGTTGAACCCCGTCGGGTCGCTCTCCAGCTCAGTCAGCTTGGCCAAGATGCGGAGGGCCATGGCTCGCGGGGCCTTGCGCAGTTCGGCCTGAGCCTCGGCTCGGAAGACGGTGCGGTACTCACTCACTGCGTGCCAGCGTCTCCCTCATGATGTCCTCGATCGGGATGCCGGGTGCCGGGTTGGTCATGCGCTCGTCGATGATCCGGTTGATCTCGCGCTCTTCCCACTCCTGGTACTTGCGCAGCACCTCGATGGACACCACGGCGGCGACCTGCTTGCCGCGCCGGGTGATGACGGTAGGGACATCGTCCCGGTCGGCCCGCTCCACGACCTCGGCCAGGTGTGCCCGGACATCGCGGATGGACTCTATGGGCATTGGCTGTGTCATGCATCCAAGGGTACCAGGTGTCCCATGTGTACACAACGACTCGCTGCCGCTCGGCGGTGTAGCCCTGTGGGCCCGCATGCCAATGAGGGCGTGAACGCGGAGTCGGCTGGGTGACGGCGGCGCCCGGGCTGGTGGCGGCGGTGCGATCGGCCAAGCAGTTCCTGACGTACATGGCGTCGGGCCCGTTCCAGTACGCGGTGGCGGAGGCGCTCGCCCTTCCCGACTCGTACTTCGCCGACTTCCACGCGGACATGCTGGCCAAGCGGGACCTGCTCTCGGCGGGGCTGGCGGATGCCGGTTTCCGGGTCTTCAAGCCCGCCGGCACGTACTTCGTCACCACCGACATCCGTCCCCTCGGCGATGGCGACGGCTTCGCCTTCTGCCGTGCACTGCCCGAGCGCGCAGGCGTCGTCGCCATCCCGAACGCCGTGTTCCACGACCACCGTGACGCCGGAGCCCCCTTCGTACGGTTCGCGTTCTGCAAGCAGACACAGGTTCGGGACGAGGCCGTCAAACGGCTGCGGGCAACGTGACACGCATGAGGGGCGTCAGTATGTGACCAACCATCTGACGGAGGCTACGAAGCAGCCGTTCGAGCGGACCTTTACGAAGGAATGGGATGGCGGAAGCGGTGAGTTCGGGGTCACCAACTCCGTCCTGCACGGTCCGCACGGGGCCCTCGGAGTGGAAATTACCTGGGAACTTCTGCCCGACGGCGGGCGTAGACTCTCAACGGTGATCTTCCGCGGCAGCGGACCGAACGTGAGCATTCACGGCAGTCTGCCGCACTGGCCGCCGTACAGTGGAAAGTGAGGGTACGGGTTTTATGTATCGGGAATTCCTCGTCCCCAGCGACGAAGACGTCCTGGACGCGATCGGCGAGTGGCCGGATACCGATGAGAATGGGGCGCGCGTTCTCACCTGGCACAGCAGTGACGGGGCATCTCTCGTTTTCTCTTACGACGCCCTCGAAAGGTCGGTGAGGGTGCGCTGGACGAACGGGCGAGGCGACGAACTCCTGGATGTCTACCGCGAGAGCGCGACACGCCTCACCTTCTCGTCCACCCCTTCGGCCACACATGCCACGGTCGAGTTCACCATGGGGGAATGCGCGGGAACACTGGAAATCCAGGTGGCCCCACAGCTGTCCGTGCGGGACCGTCTCCTTTTCCATTGACGTTCCAGTGAGAAGCATCGGCAACCCGGCTAGGCGCCTGGATTCGTGACATGCCCCCTGCCGACGCGGCCGCCGGGGTTTCGTCAGCGGGTGTCCCCCTCGGGCTCCGGGCGCGGGAGCTCGTCGAGGTCGAGGGTGAAGGTGCGGCCGTCGGCCAGGGGAATGGGGAGCTTGCCCGTGCCGTACTTGTGGGTGTGCGCCGCGATGTAACCGGTGGCTGTCGGCTGGGTGTGCAATACGACTTCCTGGGCGTACGGGTCCACGACCAGGTAGATCGGGATGCCGTAGCGGCCGTACTTCGCGGTGCAGTCGTCGTAGTCCTTGCGCGCCGAGGAGGTCGAGACGACCTCGGAGATCAGCAGGACGTCCTCGAAGCTGTAGCGCTTACCTTCCTTGCGCGCGTCCTCGCGCAGGATCGCCAGGTCCGGGGCGGAGTTCTCGTCGGCGGGGAAGTCGATGTAGACATCGGAGGTGACCTTCGCGTGACGGCCGAGAGCTAGAGCGGAGTCGATCTGCATCGACCTGATGGTGCTGGAGTGCTCTTCGCTCTGCGGGGTCATGATCACCTTTCCGTCGGCCCCGAACAGGACCGTGTATCCCTTGGGGAACTCGGTGTGCACGATCGCGTCGACGCTCATGGACGGCTCCTTCCCGTGTGTGGTCAGGATACGGCGGACAGCAGCCTGTCACCGCGTCTGGTGGTACGGGTGTGCCCGGTCCGGACCCACGCGAATGGGTGTGTGAACGCGGAGTCGGCTGGGTGACGGCGGCGCCCGGGCTGGTGGCGGCGGTGCGATCGGCCAAGCAGTTCCTGACGTACGTGGCGTCGGGCCCCTTCCAGTACGCGGTGGCGGAGGCGCTCGCCCTTCCCGACTCGTACTTCGCCGACTTCCACGCGGACGTGCCGGCCAAGCGGGACCTGCTGTCGTCGGCGGGGCTGGCGGACGCGGGCTTCCGGGTCTTCCGGCCCGCCGGCACGTACTTCGTCACCACCGACATCCGCCCCCTCGGCGAGGGCGACGGCTTCGCCGTCTGCCGCGCACTGCCCGAGCGGGCGGGTGTCGTCGCCATCCCGAACGCCGTGTTCTACGACCACCGGGAGGCGGGCGCACCTTTCGTACGGTGCGCTTTCTGCGAGCAGACACAGGTTCTGGACGAGGCCGTCAAACGGCTGCGGGCAATGTGACACGCATGAGGGTCGGCCGAGATCGCTACGTCGTCGGCAGCCGCCGCTTCGCGCCCGGAGGCCGCCCGGTGACGGCCGTCACTCTGGCGATTGCCACACCACAGGCATAGACGTACAATATCTTGTACGTCAAGGAGGGTTGATCGTGAAGACCATGACCTATTCGGAGTCGCGCGCGAGGTACGCCGAGGTACTCAACTCCGTCACCGACGACCGCGAAGAAGTCGTGATCACCCGGGCCGGACATGAGCCGGTCGTCATCGTTTCCCTTGAGGACTACGAGTCCCTGAAGGAGACGGCGTACCTGCTGCGAAGCCCGGCCAACGCCCGGCGCCTGCTCGCGTCCATCGACGAGCTGGAAAACGGCGGCGGCACCGTACGCGAGCTGGCGACCGACGAATGAGAGCCACGCGTTGAAGATCATCTTCTCCTCCCGTGCCTGGGAGGACTACCTGTGGTGGCAGCTTCAGGACCGGAAGATTCTTAAGCGCATCAACACTCTCATCGCGGACATCACCCGGAACGGCAACGAGGGGATCGGCAAACCGGAGCCGCTCAAGCACGGGTTCCAGGGCTACTGGTCACGCCGTATCAACGACGAGCACCGATTGATCTACAAGGCCACCGAGGACGGCGTCCTGATCGCGCAGTGCCGCTACCACTACGAAAGCTGACAGGGCTCGGGGGCGGGCACAGCACCTCCGTGTGCGACAAGCAGACCGTCTCTTCCTGATCGGTCAGGCCCTCGATCGGGATGCCAGTCCCGGCCGGGGGCCGTCGTCTGTGTGCGGTTGTCGCCGCGAACGCAACCGTCCGCATCCCGCGCCTGCAAGCCGGTCACCCGGACGGGTGACGCGTGCCCTGCGGCCGGGGAGGGTGGGTGGGCGGGTAGTTCTTTCCCCCGGTTCTTTCAGGAGGTCAGTGGCCCGCCGGGCCCTCACGGACAAGGGCCCGGTGAGCCCGGAAGACGGACGGCGGCCGGGGCGCGGCTGCCTCAGGGACGGTGCTGCCCGGCCTTCAACCCGCCTATGAAGGCTTCCCAGGAGGCGGCTTCGAAGCACAGTGCCGGGCCCTGCGGGACCTTGCTGTCACGGACGGGGACGACGGCCCGGAGTCCGTCGGCCACCTCCACGCAGTTGCCGCCCTCCTGATTGCTGAAGCTGCTCTTGCGCCACGCGACGCCGTTCAGATCGGGACGGGACCTTCGCTCCACGGTGGTTGCCCTCCATCACGGATCGGATCATGTCGAGCGACATGAGCGGGGGCAGAGCTGCCGCCCGCAGCCGATCGTAGGTCAGCGCGAAACTCCTGACCTCGTCCGGATCCTCGACGAGTTGGCCGTAGTGCGCGCCTTCGGTGTAGGCGATCTCCGAGCCGTCCGGCATGGTGAGCACCGTCAGCGAGCCGCCCATGACATCGTGCTCGCCCTGGTCGAACGGCAGTACCTGCAGGGTGATGTGCGGTTCCGCCGTGGTCCTGAGCAACCGCGCCAACTGCTCACGCATCACGGTCTGGCCGCCGACGGGACGCCTGAGTACGGCCTCGTCGAGGACCACCCACAACTCGGGCCGCTCGGGCCCCCCGAGGCGCTCCTGTCGTCCTATGCGCAGGGCTACGCGCTCCTCCAACTGCTCTTTGCTACCCAGCGTTCGGCCGACACTCAGCACCGCCCGCGCGTAGTCCTCCGTCTGCAGCAAGCCTGGCACCACATGAGCCGCGTACTCGCGGATGGCCACCGCCCGCTCCGAGCACTCCATGAACCTCCGCGACCAGTCCGGAAACGCCTCCCGGTACACGTACGGCCACAGCTCCACCAGCAGGTCGTCCGCCCCCAGCACCGCGTCCAGCGCCCGCGCCAGCTCCAGCGTCGGTTTCGCGCCGGACGCCCGCTCGATCTGGGTGATCCGGGTGCTCACCACGTGGACCGCGTCGCCGAGCTCGGCCTGGGTCAGCCCGGCCGCCGTACGGAGCCTGCGTACCCGTGCGCCGAACAGGGCCGCCATCGACGCGCTGGGGTCAATTCCGTTGGCCAAAGCGTCACTTCCGTTCCTTATGGCCTGAAAAGTAAGGCTGTGTCACCTGTCGAGCGTAGGGCGATCGGACGACTCTTGAGCACGGAACGTGATGACTCGTGCACCCCACGAGACAGCTCAGCTCGACAGACAAGGACGGACAGCCCGTGTCGACAGGAACGACAGGAACGACAGGAACGACCACGCCGGGACACGGGCCGCGCGAACTCCCCTGTTGCAGCGAACAGTTCCCCTCCTCACCCCGAGGTGCGCAGCTCGCGCGCCGCCTGGCCGTCCGGCGCATGGAGGAGTGGGGTCACCCGCCGGCGTCCGACGTGTCGTGCGCGGTCGCCCTCGTCGTCGGCGAGCTCGCCGCGAACGCCGTGCGGCACGGCCGGGTGCCCGGACGCGATTTCGGCCTCCGGCTCGCCCTCGACCCGACGGCGGGCCTGGTGCGTGTCGAGGTCACGGACGCCGCCTCCGAGAAGCGGCTGCCCGCGACCCCGCCGTCGCCGCACCCCGACGGTGAGTCCGGCCGGGGGCTGCTCCTGGTGGACGTCCTGGCCGTGCGCTGGGGGTCGGTGCCCCGTCGGCCCGTGGGCAAGACGGTGTGGGCGGAGGTGAACCTTGAGGGGTCAACTTCTGTGTGACGCCGGGGATACGACGTGAGCCCGGCCGGGGGCACACGCGGCCGTACTGGCCGGTGCCCTGGCCGGGCTCTGTCACCCGTGGGGACGAGGGGGCTACTCCTCGCCGTCCGCGTCGCCCTCGGAGTCGTCCTCGGACGCGTCCGCCTCGTTGACCTCCTGCTCGAGGCCGAGCTGCTCGACCAGCCACTTGTCGAACTCGATCGCGGCCCGCACCCAGCTGACCGTGGAGGAGACGAAGTGGTTGAGGTCGACGCCGGTGCCGATCAGCATCTGCGCCTCGCCGATGAGGCGGACGGTGCCGTCGTCGTGGGTGTGGCTGTACACCTTGGGCCACAGGGTGCGCCGGTTCCAGTCGTCGATGGACTCCAGCAGCTGCGGCTTCTCGTCGATCTTGTGGGGGCGGTCGTAGAAGGTCCGCACCGAGAAGACGGCCTGGTCGGCCTCTCCGCGGAACATGAAGTACGTACGGAACTGCTCCCACGGCGCCGCGAGGTCACCCTCGTCGTCGACGACGTACTTGAGCTCCATCTGGTCGAGGAGCTGCGTCACGAGATCCTGATCCGGGACGACGGGGCCCTGCGGCCCTTGGGGCTGCGGGTCGGGCTGGCCCCCGAAGTTCGGAATCGAGGACGGGTCGATGGTCACCGTGAATTTCCCTTCGTACGGATTCCGCCATCCTCCCTCATCCGGGGAGGGGGGTGGCAAGCCCCGTCGGGGGCTGTCAGCCGTCGGCTGATTCGATTCGGTCACCGTTGTCCGACGGCCTCATGACGAACCTACGGCAGGCTCGCGGCGAGCGCATGAGCAGAGAGGTGCGGTGGCTGCTGGGGGTGATGTGGCTGGTGTGTCCGGTGTTTCGCCCGGCCGGTGCAGTGCGGTGCACCGGCCGGGCCGGCCACCGCCGTCGTCAGAGCGTCTTGCCGGTCGCCGGGCCCACGATCAGCCCGTCGCCGAAGGCGTCCACGCGGACCGTGTCGCCGTCCTTGACCTCGCCGGACAGGATCTCCTTGGCGAGGCGGTCGCCGATGGCGGTCTGGACCAGGCGGCGCAGCGGACGGGCGCCGTACGCCGGGTCGTTGCCCTCGTCGGCGAGCCAGGCCAGGGCCTCGTCGGTGATCTCCAGGGTGAGGCGCCGCTCGGCGAGCCGCTTGGCGAGCCGGTCGATCTGCAGCCGGGCGATCCGGGCCAGTTCCTCCTTGCTGAGCGCGGAGAAGACGACCAGGTCGTCCAGCCGGTTGAGGAACTCCGGCTTGAAGGAGCTGCGTACCGTCTCCAGCACCTGCTCCTTCTTCTCCGCCTCGCCGAGCACCGGGTCGACCAGGTACTGGCTGCCCAGGTTGGAGGTGAGGACGAGGATGGTGTTGCGGAAGTCGACCGTGCGTCCCTGGCCGTCCGTCAGGCGGCCGTCGTCCAGCACCTGCAGCAGGATGTCGAAGACCTCGGGGTGGGCCTTCTCGACCTCGTCGAGCAGGATCACGCTGTACGGGCGGCGGCGCACCGCCTCCGTCAGCTGGCCGCCCTCCTCGTAGCCGACGTACCCGGGAGGCGCGCCGACGAGCCGGGCCACACTGTGCTTCTCGCTGTACTCCGACATGTCGATGCGGACCATGGCCCGCTCGTCGTCGAAGAGGAACTCCGCGAGCGCCTTGGCCAGTTCGGTCTTGCCGACACCGGTCGGGCCGAGGAAGAGGAAGGACCCGGTGGGCCGGTCGGGGTCGGCGATCCCGGCGCGGCTGCGGCGCACCGCGTCGGAGACGGCCCGTACGGCCTCGGACTGCCCGATGAGCCGCTTGCCGAGCTCGTCCTCCATGCGCAGCAGCTTCTGCGTCTCGCCCTCCATCAGACGGCCGGCGGGGATGCCGGTCCAGGAGGCGACGACGTCGGCGATGTCGTCGGAGCCGACCTCGTCCTTGACCATCGTGTCCTGGGCGGCCTCCTCCTCGGCCTCGGAGGCGGCCTCCAGCTCCTTCTCCAGGGACGGGATCTCTCCGTAGAGCAGCTTGGAGGCGGTGTCGAAGTCGCCGTCGCGCTGGGCGCGTTCGGCCTGTCCACGCAGGTCGTCGAGGCGCTCCTTCAGCTCGCCGACCCGGTTGAGGGACGTCTTCTCCTTCTCCCAGCGGGCGGTCAGACCGCGCAGCTCCTCCTCCTTGTCGGCGAGGTCACGGCGCAGCTTCTCCAGGCGCTCGCGGGAGGCGGGGTCGGTCTCCTTCTCCAGCGCCAGCTCCTCCATCTTCAGCCGGTCGACGGCGCGCTGGAGTTCGTCGATCTCGACGGGCGAGGAGTCGATCTCCATGCGCAGCCGCGAGGCGGCCTCGTCGACGAGGTCGATGGCCTTGTCGGGCAGGAAGCGGGAGGTGATGTAGCGGTCGGAGAGCGTGGCCGCGGCGACCAGGGCGCTGTCCGCGATCTGCACCTTGTGGTGGGCCTCGTAGCGGCCCTTGAGGCCGCGCAGGATGGCGATGGTGTCCTCGACGGTCGGTTCGGAAACCAGCACCTGCTGGAAGCGCCGCTCCAGCGCCGGGTCCTTCTCGATCCGCTCCCGGTACTCGTCGAGCGTGGTGGCGCCGACCATGCGCAGCTCACCGCGGGCGAGCATCGGCTTGAGCATGTTGCCGGCGTCCATGGCGGAGTCGCCGCCGGCGCCCGCGCCCACCACGGTGTGCAGCTCGTCGATGAAGGTGATGATCTGCCCGTCGGAGTCCTTGATCTCCGCGAGGACGGTCTTCAGCCGCTCCTCGAACTCGCCGCGGTACTTGGCGCCCGCGACCATCGCGCCCAGGTCGAGGGCGACCAGCCGCTTGTCCTTGAGGGACTCGGGCACGTCGCCCTTGACGATCCGCTGGGCGAGGCCCTCGACGACGGCGGTCTTGCCGACGCCGGGCTCGCCGATCAGCACCGGGTTGTTCTTGGTGCGGCGGGACAGCACCTGCACGACCCGGCGGATCTCCTGGTCACGCCCGATGACCGGGTCGAGCTTGCCGTCGCGTGCGGCGGCGGTGAAGTCGGTGCCGAACTTCTCCAGGGCCTTGTACTGGCCCTCCGGGTCCGCGGTGGTCACGCGGCGCCCTCCCCTCGCCTTCTGAAAGGCCTCGAGCAGCTTCTTGGCGGTGGCACCCTGTCCCGACAGCACCTCGCCGGCCGCGCCGCCCTTGGCGGCGATGCCGATGAGCAGGTGCTCGGTGGAGAGGTACTCGTCGCCGAGGTCCTTGGCGCGCTCGGTCGCGTCGGCGATCACGGCGAGCAGTTCACGGTTGGGCTGCGGGGGCGCGACGGTGGACCCGGTCACACTGGGCAGCCCGGCCAGCACGCGCTCGACACCGGAGCGCACGGCCGCCTGGTCGGCGTCGACGGCGGCGAGCAGGTCGGTGATGTTCTCGTTGTCCTGCCCCTGGAGCAGAGCCAGCAGCAGATGGGCGGGCGTGAGGTCCGGGTGCCCCTCGGTGACGGCCCGGTTGCTGGCCGCGTTGATCGCGTCCCGGCTCCTGTTGGTCAGCTCGGCGTCCACGTGTCCGTTCTCCTCCTCGGCGTCGGCTCGTCGGCCGTACATCCCACTGCTGACTTAACCAACATACACAAAGTTGAGTCTATTCCACTCAAGGCCACTCGGGTGGAGTCGCCGGGACGTTCGGGCTAGCTTCCGTTCCATGAGTACGTACTCCGTGGATCCGGGTGCCCCGGACGAGCCCTATCTGAGCTTCTGGCGGGAGCGGCACCTGTGCACGCTGACCACCCTGCGCCCCGACGGGAGCCCGCACGTCGTGCCCGTCGGAGTGACCTACGACGCCGGGGCGCGGCTGGCCCGGGTGATCACGAACAAGGCGAGCGCGAAGGCGGCCCACGTGCTGGCCGCGGGGCCGGAGGGCGCCCGGGTCGCCGTGTGCCAGGTGGACGGGCGCCGGTGGGCGACGCTGGAGGGGCGGGCGTACGTCCGCGGCGAGCGGGAGCGGGTGGCGGAGGCGGAGCGGCGCTACGCGGAGCGCTACGAGCGGGTCCCGTCGCCCAATCCGTCACGCGTTGTGATCGAGATAGAGGTGGAGCGAGCCCTGGGACGCGGTTGAGCGCGTTTCGGCCACCCTGAAGGGCCGGGCAAACACACCCATACGAGGAAATGTCCTGGGAAACGACAGCGGCGTCACCGTGTTCAGGTCACGGTGACGCCGCTGCGGGGGGAAGTACCTGCGCGATCTTTTACGACGGGGGAATCGCGTCAGGCACTGCGGGGGGTGGCCGAGATGGTCCTCACGTCCGAGACTCCCGGGTCTGCCAACCGGTGGTCTCGCTGGTCCAGGTTCACAAAGATCATTCCGTAGCGGACGGCGCATCGCACGGGCTGTGGCGCCCCGCGGGGCTTCCGCAGGCACCGGTACGCCCGCACGTCCTCGTCCTCGTCCCGCGTCACGACGACCGGCTCTCCGAAGACGGTCACCATCAGCGAGTCGCCGCTGTGGGGGATGGCGGTGACCAGGTCGATGAAGTGCCAGCCGGAGCGATAGGCGGTGGCCATCTCGCGGCGGAAGGAGCGGTCGTCGGGCGGAGTCGTCACGTCAGCTCCCGGCTCCGCCTGCCGCCGCGCCGGTGTTCACGGCAACCGAGGGCCACTCAGTGATCGCCTGGACCTGGGTCTTGCCGGCCGACGGCCACTCAGTAATCGCCTGAACACCGCTCTTCGCGCCCGACACGCCGCTCAACACCCCCAGGGCCGCGACGGCGGACAAGCCGGCGACGAGCACCGAGCGAAACAGTCTGTTACGCATAGTCGGCTTCATCCTCACTTGAAGGTCCCCTTTTCCCCCGTCAGGTACGACGATGGCTCATTCGGGCACGTGGTGGCCACAGAATCAGTGCATCATGTTCCTGCATGTTCAGGATATTGGGGGGTGGAGATTTAGTGGCGAATCGGCCAAAAGCGGTACATCCCCACGCGATGACCCAGCTGTGTGAAGAAGGCAGCCGCCTCTACACCACCGCTCTCAGTACGGGACGCATCGCCCGCTCGGACACGGACGCCGCCCCCTGCCTGATCGAATTCGCCCTGCTCCACCCCGACCCCGACGATCCGGACTGGCTGCGCCCGGTACCCCCCGCGGTCGCCCTCGCCCAGCGGCTCAACCCCCTTGAACGGGAGATAGCCGAGCACAGGCGCCTGTCCGTCGAACTCACCGAGGCCTTCGAGCCGTTCATGGCGCTCAGCACCGCGGCGACGACGACCAGCGACTCCATCACGGTGCTGGAGGGCAGCGACCGGATCAACGCGGCTCTCAATCTCGCCACCTCCCAGTGCCAGACCGAACTCGTCACGGTACAGCCGTCCGACCGCATCTCCGAGACCAGTCTGCTGCAGGGCCTGGAGCGGGACCGGCCGCTGATCGAACGTGGTGTGAAGATCCGGAGCCTGTATCAGCACACCGCCCGGTACAACCCGGAGAAACTGGCCTACGCCGCACAGCTCTCGGACGGCAAGGTCGAGTACCGCACCATCGACGAACTGGTCGAGCGTCTGATCATCGTCGACGGCACGGTCGCCTTCATCCCGGTCCGCGAGGACCACAAGATCGCCCTGGAACTGCGTCAACCCGGCCTGGTCCGCTATCTCATGAAGGTCTTCGAGTACCTGTGGGACCGGGCCGTTCCGATGAGTGCCGGCGGGCCGTACGAAGTCGACGCCGGGGGGATCACCGAGATCCAGCACTCCATCGCCAAGCTCCTGGTGGAGGGTCATGTCGACGAGGCCATCGCCCGCCGCCTCGGCATGAACGTACGGACCTGCCGCGCCCACATCGCCAAGCTGGCCCAGGCCCTGGGCAGCGGCAGCCGTGCCCAACTGGGCTACCTCATCGCCCAGTCGGGCATCCTCAACAAGAACGGCCCGCTGCCGGAGCCGGACGGCCGCCGGTGAGCGGCATACCGTCGCCGCATCCGGAGCACGGCCCGGAGGAGCTCTGCTGCGCGGGATCGGAACTGTACGCACAAGCCCTGCGGGACGGCGTCGTCCACCGCGCCGACGCCGAACGGGCGCCCTGCCTGCAGGACTTGGGCCTGCTGCAGCCGGCCGTCGCGGACCCGAAACGGCTGGAGCCGGTCGCCCCGACGGTCGCGCTCAACCGCCTCCTGCGCACCTCCCGCTCCCGCATCGCCGACGAACAGCGCCGCGAGGAACGCCTGGTGGAGCTCTTCGATCCGCTGCTGCGCATCGACGCACCGCACTCCGCCGGCGCCGCCACCCCCACCCTGCGCCTCCTCAGCGGCAGCGACCGCATCAACCGCGCCCTCGACGAGGCCATGGCCGAGGGCCGTGAGGAAGTCCTCTGCATCCAGCCGCACACCGGTCTCGGCGGCCCGCGCGGCGACGTCGCGCAGAGCGAGGCCTACGGCCGCGACCAGGCCCTGCTGGACCGCGGCGGCCGCATCCGCACCCTCTACCAGGACACGCTGCGCCACCGGCCCACCATCTACGGCTACAACGAGCAGCTGAAGGGCGACACGGCGGCCCGCAGCCTCGACGAACTGCCCGACCGCCTCGTCGTCGTCGACCGCGCGGTGGCCTTCATCCCCGCGGGCGAGGACGGCACCGGCGCCCTCGCCCTGGAGGTCCGCCACCCCGCACTGGTCAGGTACTTCGTCACCACCTTCGACCGGCTCTGGCACCTGGCCACCCCCATGTACCCGGAAGCCGTCCGCCGCCCGTCCCTCGGCGGCATCACCCCGCGCCAGCGCGCGATCGCCGCCCTCCTGGTCGAGGGGCACACCGACGCGGTCATCGCCGACCGCCTCGGCATGAACGTCCGCACCGCCCGCGTCCACATCGCCAAACTCGCCGCCACCCTGGGCAGCGACAGCCGGGCCCAGCTCGGCTACCTCATCGCACGGTCGGGGATCCTCGACCGGGAAGCCTGACCACGGCCTGCTCCGCCGTGAGCGGCGGCCCGTCCAGCCCCACCTGGGCGATGCGCACCCCCAGCTGGGTACGGCTGGCCGCCCCCAGCGTCTCCGACAGCCGGGCGATGTGGGCCCGGCAGGTGCGGACGCTGATGCCGAGCCGCTCGGCGATCACCGCGTCCTGATGGCCCTCCGCCAGCAGGGCCGCGATGGACTGCTCACGGTGGGAGATGCCCTCGATGCCGGTGTCCGGCAGCGGCGCGGTCAGCGGGATCGCCAGCCGCCACAGTCTTTCGAAAACCGTCACCAGGTATTCGACCAGCGCGGGGTGACGCAGTTCCAGCGCCATCGTGCGGTCGGCGTTGGCGGGGATGAAGGCCACCGTGCGGTCGAAGAGGATCAGCCGGTCGATGACCTCGTCCAGGGTGCGGGCCTCCACCGCGTCACCCATCAGCTCCAGGTAGTTCAGCAGCCCCTGCCCGTGCCGGGCGACATGCGTGTACAGGTCGCGCATGCGCACGCCCCGGCCGCGCAGCGTCAGCGCCCGGTGCAGGCCCTCGGTGAGCTCGGCCTCCCGCCGGATGCCGCCGGGCTGCACGGTCAGCACCTCGGTGGTGCAGGCCTCGGTCGCCTCGTCCATCGCGGCCTGGATCCGGGACAGCCCGTCCAGGACGCGGATGGCGGAGCCCTCCGCCGCGGCGGACGCGTCAGGCCGCACCTGCCGTCCCAGACCGGCGTACCGCTCGAACGCGGACACCGCCGACCCCACCCGTCGCTGGCTCTCCCTGACCTCGTCGTACACCCCGCGCAGCAGCCGGGTCATGACCTCCTGCGGGGAGGTCGGCACCAGCCAGTCCATGTCGTCGGGGTCCGGGTGCAGCAGCGCCAGCTCCAGCAGGCAGGGCACCGGCTCGGCGTCCGTGCGCGCCACGCGGCCCCGCCGTACGGCCCGGGAATACACGCGATCCCCGGCCTCGCACAGTCGGTCGGCACCGTGGGGATGCTCCTCCGTCCCGTGCCCGGCCATCGCCCGTTCCACCCCCGGTTCACAGCCTCTTCCGCAGCGCAACTATGCGCGGCCCCGACCGGGTCCGCAACACGGCTCTCCGCGCCACGACCGACGTAAACCACGGGTATGGCCGGTTATCCACCGGCCTCCGCCCGCCGCACTGCAACAAGCTGATGGTGGTGCCCAACAAGCCACCGGGTGCATCGTGGAACCCGCTCGCTCCGGATGCCGGGGCACCCGGGTGGGGCCCGGGCCGGGCTCCTCGTCCGCCCGGGGCAGCCGCATCGCGCCCACGGGGGTGGCGCGATGCGGCGCCGGCCGGTGCCACGCCGGGGATACCGGCTACTTCAGGCCGATGGCCGCGCAGTCGGACTTGAGCTTGGGCGTGCAGATGTCGCCCACCTTGTAGATGCCGTCCGCGAGGACGGTGCTCTTGATGGTCTTCCGCGTCAGGGCGTTCACCGTGACCAGCTGGGCGGGGATGTCCTTGGTGGTGGGGCTGTCGACCTTGTCCTGGGTGAGGGAGTCGAACTGGATGTCCCGGCCCTGCAGCTTGGCGACGGCCATCTCCGCGGCCGCCTGCGCCAGGTCGGGGTAGGGCTTGTAGACGCTCATGTACTGCTCGCCCGAGACGACCCGCTGGACCGCCGACAGCTCCGCGTCCTGGCCCGTGATGGGCGGCAGGCTGGTGACGCCCGCGTTGTGGAAGGCGTCGACGATGCCACCGGCCATGGCGTCGTTGGCGGAGTAGACCGCGGCGATGTTGTCCTTGCCGATCAGGTTGATCGCCTCGGTCATCTCCTTCTCGGCGTTCTTCGGGTCCCAGGCGGGCGTGTTGTAGCTCTTGGCGATGGTCACCTTGCCGTTGAGCTCGGAGAGCGCGCCCTCCTTGAACTGCGCCGAGTTCGGGTCGGTGGACGAGCCGTTGATCATCACGACCTTGTCGGAGGTGTCGGCCTGCGGGCCCAGCGCCTCGAGCAGGGTGCGGGCCTGCACCTCGCCGACGAGCTCGTTGTCGAAGGAGGCGTACGCGTCGATCGGGCCCTCGGCCAGCCGGTCGTAGGCGATGACCGGGATGCCCGCATCCTTGGCCTTCTTCACGGTGGGGGCGATGCCGTGCGAGTCGACCGCGTCGAGGATGATCAGGTCGACCCTGTCGTCGATCATCTTCTGCATCTGCTTGATCTGCTTGGGCAGGCTCGAACCGGCGTTCTGGTACACCGTCTTGCCCTGCTTCTTGGTGAGCTCGGATATCCGGGCCCGCATGATGGGGTAGTCGAACTCCGCGTACCGCGTGTTCGTCGTCTCCGGCATCAGCACGCCCACCGTGACGTCGTTGCCCTTCGTCGGGCTTGCGTCGCTCGAGTCCCCCGTCGCGTTCAGCATGCCGCAGCCGGCGAGCGAGAGGGTCATCGTGGTGGCGGCCACGGACAGGACGATACGACGCATGCGAGGGCTCACTTCAGGGGTTTCGGGACGCGGCGGCTCCTATGCCACCCAGATGACTGAAAAGCCAACGCGGCGCCCACCACCGGCGTCAAGCGGAATCACTTAACGAGTGCGCAACGCCACGCTCCGCAGCACCTGTGAAGACGGAGCGGAATCGCCTCCAAACGCTCTTTACGGACCCTTCACCCAACGGAAGTTCATGTGCGGGTAAAGATCCGCACAACCAATTCCATAGCTCGCAAGTCGTGATCGACGACGGCACGAACAGCCGCTCGGGCCGTCGGGCCGATCCGATCAGAGGAGCGAACGGTTCCGGCCCGGGTCCCGGCCGGACGTCCACGGCGCGTGCGGTGGCACCGAAGGCGCACGCGCAGGGGCCCGGAGGTTTCTCCTCCGGGCCCCTGCGCGTGTACGGGTGCGTCAGTCCGACGGACCCTGCCGCTTCGGGCGCCAGACCACCAGCGCGCTGGTCTGCTGGACCTCCTGGTACGGGACGAGGTCCCGCCGGTAGGAGGCGTGCACGGCGGCCTCGCGCTGACGCATCGCCGCCGCCGCGCCGTCCAGGGCCGCCTGCATCTCCGCGACGCGGGACTGCAGGGCGGCGACCTGGTTCTCCAGTTCGATGATGCGCTTGATGCCGGCCAGGTTGATGCCCTCGTCCTGCGACAACTGCTGCACCTGACGGAGCAGTTCGATGTCGCGGGCCGAGTAGCGGCGGCCCCGGCCGGGAGTGCGGTCGGGGGAGACCAGCCCCAGGCGGTCGTACTGGCGCAGCGTCTGCGGGTGCAGGCCGGAGAGCTGGGCCGCCACCGAGATGACGTAGACCGGGGTCTCCTCGGTCAGTTCATACGGGTTGCGTCGACGGCCGTCCATCCCACTCAAGCTCCCTTCGCAGCCTCGAACAGCTCAGCCCGCGGATCCTCACCCGCGGTCGCCTCGCGATACGCCTCGAGCGCGTCACGAGCCTTCCCCGACAGATCCTTGGGAACACTCACCTCGACGGTGACCAACAGGTCGCCGCGGGTGCCGTCCTTGCGGACCGCGCCCTTGCCCCGCGCCCGCATGGTGCGGCCGTTGGGCGTGCCCGGCGGCAGCTTCAGCGTGACGGCGGGGCCGCCGAGGGTCGGGACCCGGACCTCGCCGCCGAGGGCGGCCTCGGTGAACGTGACCGGGACGGTGACCGTGAGGTTGTCGCCCTTGCGGCCGAACACCGGGTGCTCACCCACGTGCACCACCACGTACAGGTCGCCCGCCGGCCCGCCCCGCTCGCCGGGCGCGCCCTTGCCGCGCAGCCGGATGCGCTGCCCGTCGGTGACGCCGGCCGGGATGCGGACCTGCATGGTGCGGGACGACTTGGCCCGGCCGCTGCCCTTGCAGTCCGCACAGGGGTGTTCGGCGATCAGGCCGCGGCCCTTGCAGTCGGGGCAGGGGTCGGTGAGGGAGAAGCCTCCCCCGGAACCCCGGGCGACCTGACCGGTGCCGACGCAGGTCGGGCACACGCGCGGTGTGCCGTTCTTGTCGCCGGTGCCCGAACAGGCCTTGCACGGTGCCTGCGAGGACATCCTGAGCGGGACCGTGGCCCCCTCGATGGCCTCCGTGAAGCTCAGCGTGACCTCGGACTCGATGTCCTGGCCGCGCCGGGGCTGGGTGCGCGTGGTGCCCGCACCGCCCCGGTTGAACAGGCCCCCGAAGACGTCACCGATTCCGCCGCCGAAGCTGCCTCCGGTCTGGGCGCCGCCTCCGCCTCCGAAGAGGTCGCCCAGGTCGAAGTTGAACGATCCGCCACCCGCGCCCGGCCCGGGGCGGAAGCCCCCGTTGCCGAAGAGCGCGCGCGCGTCGTCGTACTCCTTGCGCTTCTTGGGGTCACCGAGGACGTCGTTCGCCTCGGAGATCTCCTTGAACCGCTCCTCGGCCTTGGCGTTGCCCTTGTTGGCGTCCGGGTGGTACTCGCGGGCGAGCTTCCGGTACGCCTTCTTGATCTCGGCCTCGGTGGCGTCCTTCGGGACGCCGAGGACCTTGTAGTAGTCCTTCTCGATGAAGTCCTTGGTGCTCATCCCCGACGCCCCTCCTTCCCTGCTTGGTTGGTGTCGACGTCAGCCCTCCTCCGGGCCACCGTTCTCCTTGTCGTCGGCCGCCGGGGTCTCGTCGGCCCCTTCGGCCTTGACCGTCTGCGCGCCGGGCTGCGGCTCGGCCACGGCCACCCGCGCGGGGCGGATGGTGCGCTCGCCGATGCGATACCCGGGCTGCAGAATCGCCACGCACGTCGTCTCGGTGACGTCCGGCGCGTAGCTGTGCATCAGGGCCTCGTGGATCGTCGGGTCGAAGGGCTCGCCCTCCTTGCCGAACTGCTGCAGGCCCATCTTGGCCGCGACGGTCTCCAGCGACTCGGCCACCGACTTGAAACCGCCGACGAGTTCGCCGTGTTCCCGTGCGCGGCCGATGTCGTCCAGCACCGGGAGGAGCTCGGTCAGGAGGTTCGCGATGGCGATCTCCTTGACCGTGATCCGGTCGCGCTCGACGCGGCGGCGGTAGTTCTGGTACTCGGCCTGGAGGCGCTGGAGGTCCGCGGTGCGCTCGCCGAGCGCGGTGCGCACCTGGTCCAGCTGGGCCACCAGACCCGCTGTCTGGCTCGCGTCCCCGGCCGGGGCCGCCTGCTCCTTCGGGGAGGAGGCGGCCTTCGGCTCGGCGTCTTCAGGGGTGGCGCCGGAGGGGACGTCGGGCTTCTCGTCGAAGCCCGGGGTCTCCTCCGTCACGCGGCACCGTCCTTGCGCTCGTCGTCCACGATCTCGGCGTCCACGACGTCGTCGTCGGCCTTGGCCTCACCGGCACCGGCGGACTCGCCACCGGCGGCCTGCGCGGCCTGGGCGTCGGCGTACATGGCCTGGCCCAGCTTCTGGGAGACCGCCGCGACCTTCTCCGTGGCGTTGCGGATCTCGGCGGTGTCCTCGCCCTTGAGGGCTTCCTTCAGCTCGCCGATGGCGCCCTCGACCTCGGTCTTGATCTCGCCCGGGACCTTGTCCTCGTTGTCCTTGAGGAACTTCTCGGTCTGGTAGACGAGCTGCTCGCCCTGGTTGCGCGACTCGGCGGCCTCGCGGCGCTTGTGGTCCTCCTCCGCGTAGCGCTCGGCCTCCTCGCGCATGCGGTCGACCTCGTCCTTCGGGAGCGAGGAGCCGCCGGTGACGGTCATCTTCTGCTCCTTGCCGGTGCCGAGGTCCTTCGCCGTGACGTGCATGATGCCGTTGGCGTCGATGTCGAAGGAGACCTCGATCTGCGGGACGCCGCGCGGCGCCGGCGGCAGACCGGTCAGCTCGAACATGCCGAGCTTCTTGTTGTAGGCCGCGATCTCGCGCTCGCCCTGGTAGACCTGGATCTGCACGGACGGCTGGTTGTCCTCGGCCGTCGTGAAGATCTCGGAGCGCTTGGTCGGGATCGTGGTGTTGCGCTCGATCAGCTTGGTCATGATGCCGCCCTTGGTCTCGATACCGAGGGACAGCGGGGTGACGTCGAGCAGCAGGACGTCCTTGACCTCGCCCTTGAGGACACCGGCCTGGAGCGAGGCGCCGATGGCGACGACCTCGTCCGGGTTCACGCCCTTGTTGGCCTCCTTGCCGCCGGTCAGCTCCTTGACGAGCTCGGCGACGGCGGGCATGCGGGTGGAGCCACCGACGAGGACGACGTGGTCGATCTCGTTGATGGAGATGCCGGCGTCCTTGATGACGTTGTGGAACGGCGTCTTGCAGCGCTCCAACAGGTCGGCCGTCAGCTGCTGGAACTGGGCGCGGGTGAGCTTCTCGTCCAGGTGCAGCGGGCCCTCGGCGGACGCGGTGATGTAGGGCAGGTTGATCGAGGTCTCGGTGGACGAGGACAGCTCGATCTTCGCCTTCTCGGCGGCCTCGCGGAGGCGCTGGAGGGCCATCTTGTCCTTGGCCAGGTCCACGCCGTGACCGGACTTGAACTGCTGCACCAGGTAGTCGACGACGCGCTGGTCCCAGTCGTCACCACCGAGGTGGTTGTCACCGTTGGTGGCCTTCACCTCGACGACGCCGTCGCCGATCTCCAGCAGGGACACGTCGAAGGTGCCGCCACCGAGGTCGAAGACGAGGATCGTCTGGTCGTCCTTGTCCAGGCCGTAGGCGAGCGCGGCCGCGGTGGGCTCGTTGACGATGCGCAGGACGTTCAGACCGGCGATCTCGCCGGCCTCCTTGGTCGCCTGGCGCTCGGAGTCGTTGAAGTACGCCGGGACGGTGATGACCGCGTCGGTCACCTTCTCGCCCAGGTAGGACTCGGCGTCGCGCTTCAGCTTCTGCAGGATGAAGGCGGAGATCTGCTGCGGGTTGAAGGGCTTCCCGTCGAGCTCCATCTTCCAGTCGGTGCCCATGTGGCGCTTCACCGAGCGGATGGTCCGGTCCACGTTCGTGACCGCCTGGCGCTTGGCGACCTCGCCCACCAGCACCTCGCCGTTCTTGGCGAAGGCGACGACGGACGGCGTGGTCCTGGCACCCTCGGCGTTGGTGATGACGGTGGGCTCGCCGCCCTCCAGAACGCTGACGACGGAGTTAGTCGTGCCCAGGTCGATGCCGACCGCACGTGCCATGGTGATTCCTCCAGCTGACTTGAGTGGAACAGGCTCAAGTGTGCATGAGGCGGGCCGCTGGGTCAACAGACATGAGTCGAGTGGACTCAAGTCTTATCCGTTCCTTACGCGCAACCGGCCTGTGACCTGCGCGGACACCGGGCCGGAGTCCCGTGTGGAGGTCTGCGCGGGCGGCCTGGAGCAGGCCTGAACGGGTGACCTGGGTGAGGTCTGGGCCGGTGTCCGGGTGAAGGTCTGAACGGGTGTCCGGGTGGAGGTCGGGGCGGGTGTCCGGGTGGAGGTCGGGGCGGGCGTCCTGGTGGAGGTCCGGGCGGGCGCCCCGGTGAGGGTCCGGGTCGCCGTCCGGGTGCCGGTCTGTGCGGGTGCCCGGCGGCGGGCCCCGTACACGGGGACGCGCAGCAGCCCGAGTACGACCACCGACGCCCCGCCGACCACCCACAGCACGGCCGGCTCCCCCGCCCACCCGCTGTGCACCAGCACACCGGCCAGTACCGCCGCGAAGGCACCGGCCCCCAGCAGCGCGGTGACCACGGGCGGAGTGGGCCCGAGCCGCCGCAGCCGGTGGGCGAGGTGGTCGGGTCCGCCGCGCAGCAGCGGGCGGCCGGCCATCAGCCGGGAGACGGCCACGAGGACCACGTCCGCGGTGGCGACCGCGGTGAGCGGGAAGAGCACCCGGGCGCTGGACGCGAGCGGGTATCCCGCCCGGGCGAACACGGCGGCGGCGGCGAGCAGGAACCCGGTGAACAGCGACCCGCAGGCCCCCAGCCCGATCCGGGCCGGCGGCCAGTTGTGCATGAGGAACCCGGTCAGGGCGGCGGCCAGCACGCTCAGCAGCACCGCGAGCCCGTCCATCACCTCGGCCGCCGCGCAGGCGCCCGCCCCGAAGGCGGTGACCACCCCGACCGTACCCGCGAGCCCGTCGGCGTGGTCGAGGGCCCGGAAGGCCAGCGCGACGAAGGCGATCCAGGCGACCGCGAGCAGCCCGGCGGGCAGCCCCGTCTCCTCGTACGGCACCACACAGGCCGCCGCCACCGCCGTGCCGCCGACCAGCACCCGCGCCCGCAGCCGCCACACGTCGGCGGCCAGTCCGAGCGCGGCGACACCCACCCCGGCGACCAGCAGCCGCGCCACCCCGTCCCCGAGGGGCGCGACCCGCGTCCACTGCCCCGTTCCGGCGACGAGACAGGTGACGGCCACGACGGCCAGCCCCCCGAACAGCGGCACCGGGCGCTGGCGCCGCCGGTCGACGATCCCGGCCCGCAGGACGGGCCCCCGGAGCAGCGCCGCGAGCACGGCGGTCAGGAGGAAGGCGGCGGTGGCGGCGATGATCCCATAGAGCACGGCTCTAAATTAGGCCCGAAAGTAACAATTGTGGATGAATAACACGATCGGATTGCCCGGCGGACGACACCCGCACCCACCCGCGCCCCCGCCCAGGCACACCTCAGCGACCCATATCACCCCGCACCCGGCTGCATCCCGACGGAAGATGGGGGTAGTCTCAGACGGACTGCATAAGTTACCGCTTAGTAATGTCGCTCGGTTAATTCGAGGCCGCCTCAGGAGCCCCAATGCAACTCGCCGCGATCATCGTGTCGCTGGTCCTGATCGTGGTCGGCGTGGCACTGTTCGGCCGCGCCCTCCTGCAGATCTACAACTTCATGCGGCTGGGCCAGCCGGTGCCGGCCGGCACCCGGACCAACGATCCCACACAGCGCACCCTCACCGTGGCCAAGGAGTTCGTCGGCCACACCCGGATGAACCGGTGGGGTGTCATCGGGGTGGCGCACTGGTTCGTGGCGGTCGGCTTCCTCACCCTGCTGCTGACGATCGTCAACGCGTTCGGCCAGCTGTTCAAGGCCGAGTGGCTCCTGCCGGTCCTCGGCGACTGGGCGCCGTACAACATGTACGTCGAGTTCATCGGCACGATGACGGTGCTCGGCATCCTCGTACTGATCGTCGTCCGCCAGCTGAGCCACCCGCGCAAGCCGGGCCGCAAGTCCCGCTTCGCCGGCTCCAACTTCGGCCAGGCGTACTTCGTCGAGGCGGTCATCCTCGTCGTCGGCGTCTGCATCTTCATGCTGCACGCCCTGGAGGGCGCCCAGCACCACGTGGACGGCTACGAGGCCTCGTTCTTCATCTCGTACCCGGTGGTGCACTGGCTGGAAGGCATGGACGTCTCCACGCTCCAGAACCTCACCTACTTCTTCGCCGGCCTGAAGATCGCGACCTCCTTCATCTGGATGATCGTGGTCGCCCTGAAGACCGACATGGGCGTCGCCTGGCACCGCTTCCTCGCGTTCCCGAACATCTGGTTCAAGCGCAACGCGACCGGCGAGACCTCCCTCGGCGCCCTGCTCCCGATGACGTCCGGCGGCAAGCCGATCAACTTCGAGGACCCGGGCGACGACGACGTGTTCGGCGTCTCGCAGGTCGAGCAGTTCTCCTGGAAGGGCCTGCTGGACTTCTCCACCTGCACCGAGTGCGGCCGCTGCCAGTCGCAGTGCCCCGCCTGGAACACCGGCAAGCCGCTCTCCCCGAAGCTGCTGATCATGTCCCTGCGGGACCACGCCCACGCCAAGGCGCCCTACCTGCTCGCGGGTGGCGGCAAGACCATGGAGGGCGAGGAGAAGGCGTCCGAGGAGCAGCTGGCGGGCGTTCCCGCCGCCGCCCTCGCGGAGGCCGAGCGGCCGCTGATCGGCACCGCGGAAGAGAACGGCGTCATCGACCCCGACGTCCTGTGGTCCTGCACCACCTGCGGCGCCTGCGTCGAGCAGTGCCCCGTCGACATCGAGCACGTCGACCACATCGTCGACATGCGCCGCTACCAGGTGATGATCGAGAGCGCCTTCCCGTCCGAGGCGGGCACGATGCTCAAGAACCTGGAGAAGAAGGGCAACCCCTGGGGCCTGGCCAAGAAGCAGCGCCTGGAGTGGCTCAAGGAGGTCGACTTCGAGGTCCCGGTCGTCGGCAAGGACATCGAGGACCTCACCGAGGTCGAGTACCTGTACTGGGTCGGCTGCGCCGGCGCCCTCGAGGACCGCGCCAAGAAGACCACGAAGGCCTTCGCCGAGCTGCTCCACATCGCGGGCGTCAAGTTCGCGATCATGGGCGGCGACGAGAAGTGCACGGGTGACTCGGCGCGGAGGCTGGGCAACGAGCCCCTGTTCCAGGAGCTCGGCATGGAGAACGTGATGGCCCTGAACACGGCGTTCGGCGAGGAGCTGGACGACGAGGGCAAGGTCACGGCCGAGTCGAAGAAGCCGAAGTCGGCGAAGAAGATCGTCGCCACCTGCCCGCACTGCCTCAACACCCTCGGCAACGAGTACCCGCAGCTCGGCGGCGACTACGAGGTCATCCACCACACCCAGCTGCTCCAGCACCTGGTGGACGAGGGCAAGCTGGTCCCGGTGACCCCGGTCGAGGGCATCATCACCTACCACGACCCGTGCTACCTGGGCCGCCACAACAAGATCTACACGCCCCCGCGCGAGATCATCGGCAAGGTCCCGGGCCTGCGCAACGAGGAGATGCACCGCCACAAGGAGCGCGGCTTCTGCTGCGGCGCCGGCGGCGCGCGGATGTGGATGGAGGAGCGGATCGGCAAGCGCATCAACAACGAGCGTGTCGACGAGGCCCTCTCCCTCAACCCGGACATCGTCTCCACGGCCTGCCCGTTCTGCCTCGTCATGCTCACGGACTCCGTGAACGGCAAGAAGAACGATGGCAAGGCCAAGGAGTCCATCCAGGTCGTGGACGTCGCCCAGCTCCTCCTCGACTCCGTCAAGACGCCTGGCGACCCGGCCGGCGAGGCCGAGACGCAGAGCGAGCCGGAGCCGGAGCCGGTGAAGTAACCGCGCCGACCGGTACCGCCGATGCCCCCTCGCCCCGTTCGGGCGAGGGGGCATCGGCGTACGTCAGGAGGCGGAGACGGAGGAGCTCGGTGTCACGGCCGGGGCGGAGTCGGGAAAGGTCGGTGTCCCGCCCGGGGCCGGCTCGGCCGCTGTCGCGTTCACGACGTCGACCACCGCCCCGGTCCGCAGGCGCCCGTACAGCCACTTCGCGTCGGAGAGCCGCAGGCCGATCCAGCCCGAGGTGACGTCGTACTTGCCGGGGGCCTTCTCGTCGTAGGGCACGGCGGCGATGAAGGTCGCCGTGCCGTCCTCCGCCCGCAGACCGATCACCCACGGGAGCTTGTAGCTGCCTGTGGATCCCCCGGCGACCACTTCGCCGCCCGCCACCTTCACGTCGGTCATGGACGTGACGGTCATCCGCCCGGTCGGGGTCGGTGTCTTCGGAAGGCCGCAGGTGATCGGCAGCCTGCGCCCGCCGGCGACGAGGTACCGCGCCGAGAGGTTCACCGTCACGTCGGCCGCCGCCCGCTGGGTCGGCGAGCTGATCGCCGTGCGGGTCTGCCGCGGGGCAGGCTGCGCGCTGGTCCGGCCGGCGGCCGGCGAGGACTCCGGCCCGGCGTCCGGACCGCCCAGGTTCAGCACCAGTGTGAACGCCACCGCGACCGCGGCGGCCGCTCCGGCGACCACGGTGGCGGTACGTCGGCGACGGCGGCGCGACTGGGCCAGACGGCGGATGTCCGCGCCCGACGCGGTCGGCAACCTCTGCCCCGACTCGGCCAGTTGACGCAGGCCGGTGGTGAGGTCATCGGACACGGTCGTCCTCCCTCTCCCCGTCACCGCTGCCGAGTTCCCGCGCCAGCGCCGCCCGGCCGCGGGACAGCCGGGCCTTGACCGTCCCCACGGGGGCCCCGGTCTCGGAGGCTACCTGCTCCACACTCAGGTCGCACAGATGGTGCAGGACCACCGCCATCCGCTGCGCCTCGGGCAGCCGCCGCAACGCCGCGACCAGATCGGCGAGATGAGCCTGCCCCGACTCGGGCCCCGGCGTGTACTCCGGCGGCGGGGTACGGCGCACCAGCTCCAGCCACCGCTTGGCCCGCCGCCAGCGGCTCACCGCCAGCCGCATCGCCACCGTCCGGACCCAGGCCTCGGGCGCCCCGTCCGCCAGGAACTCCCGGCGCCGGTCCCAGGCCCGTACGAACGCGTCCTGCACCACGTCCTGCGCCTCGCCGTGGTCCCCGGTGAAGGCGTAGAGCTGGCCGGTCAGCCGGGGGAACGCGGCGGCGTAGAAAGCGTCGAACTCCTCCTCCGTCATGCCCCCGCCTCTTCCTCCGTCATACCCCCGCCACGAGTTCTCAGATGTCCCGTGCAACCCGGCGGTCACTGCCGTGCGTACAGGTCCCGTACGTCGCACATCGAAACACACCGCAGGAGGAAAACGATGACCCGCAGAGACAACTCCCCCCGTGCCGCAGTCTTTTGGGCCGTCCGCCCACCGGTCGTGCCGCTGACGTGACCCCCCGACCCCCTTCCCCGCGCGAGGACTTCGCGGCCTACGCCGACCGCGCCTGGCCCCGCCTGTACCGCACCGCCCACCTGCTGACCGGCGATCCGCGGGCGGCCCGGGAACTGGCGCGCACGACGCTGGCCGACACCTACGCCCGCCGACGGCGGATGCCGCGCGACGACGCCGACTTCTACGTCCGGCGGACACTGGTCCGCCGGTATCTGCGCCACGCCCGCCGCCTCACCCGCGGTGCCGGCGAACGGCCGCTGCTCTTCCAGGCGCTCGGACGCCTGGGCCGACGGCAGCGGGTGGTGCTGGTGCTGCGCCACGGCGAGCACCTGGCCGAGGCGGAGATCGCCGAGGTGCTGGGCTGTTCGGTCGGCGCGGTCAGGTCGTACGCGCGGCGCGGCCTTTCTGCTCTCGGCCCCCTGCCGGTGTCAGGAGTCGGCCGGTGAACCGTACCCAGGCCCGCGAGGCACGCGAGGCACACGAACGCGAGGTACGCGAGGCGTTCGCCGAGGCGGCGCGCGAAGCCGACCCGCCGCCCCTGCCGCTGGCCGAGATCGAACACGAGGGCCGCGCCCGCCGTCGCAGACGCCTTGCCACGGCACTGCTCACCGTCTGCCTGCTGGTGCTCGCCCCGCTCGGCTACCTCGCCTCGCACACCCTGGTCACGACCTCGTCGTCCGGCTCGACGTCGCCCTCGGACCCCACTCCGGCCGGGACCGTGCGCGTGGTCGCCTCGGGTGAACGCGTGCGCCCCCTGCACGGCGTGGAGTTGTGGCTGGCGAAGGACGGGGTGCACTGGTCGACGGCATGGGGACCGGGCTGGTCCCAGCCGGTCGGCGGGCGTGCGGCGCACGGTCCCGCCGTCACCCTGCACCTGGAGGGGAGCGGCGACCGCGCCGTCCTGTCCGGCACCTACCAGGGTGACCGGCCGGCCGCGCGGGTGGAGGTGACCACGCCGTCCGGCGCGACACACGGCACGCTGCTCACGCTGGCGGGTGCCCGGGGCTGGAGCGCGTGGTACGCGACCCTCCAAGCCGGCCGAGTGAAGCGGGAGTTCGAGAAGTTGCAGGTGACGGTGTACGACGCGCGGGGCGTGGCGCTGGCGAGGAGCGGATGGAACTCGTGACCGACATGACGGACGTACCGGAACTGACCGGAACCACGGGCCCGGGGACCACGGCCCAGCAGGCCCCGCCGGGTCCGACTGCCCCGGAATCCGGCCCGGACCCCGACCCGGACCCGTCGAAGCGCGTACGCCGACAGCGGCGCCGGCTGCCCCGGCGGGTCCGCAGCCGTCGGCGCCGGGGCCGTTGGATCCGGCGGGGCCTGATCGCCCTGCTCACCCTCGTCCTGGCGCTGTGCGGTGCGGTCGTCGTCGCGTACCAACTGACCGTCATCCCGAAGCCGCATCCGGAGACCGTGGTCCAGAGCACGGTGTTCGTGGACGCGAGCGGGGAGTACCTGGGCCGGCGAGGCCCTGTGGACCGGCAGGACGTGAAGCTCTCCCAGGTTCCCCGGCAGGTGCAGGACGCGGTGATCGCCGCCGAGAACCGCTCGTTCCGCACGGACTCGGGTGTCTCGCCGACCGCCGTCGTACGGGCGGCGGTGTCCACGCTGAGCGGCGGCGAACGGCAGGGCGGCTCCACGATCACCCAGCAGTACGTGAAGAACGCGCTGCTCAGCCCCGAGCAGTCGCTCACCCGCAAGGCCCGCGAGGCGCTGATCGCCGTCAAGCTGGACCGTACCCGCTCCAAGGAGTCGATCCTCGAGGGCTACCTCAACACCGTGTACTTCGGCCGGGGCGCGGCCGGCATCCAGTCGGCGGCGCGCAACTACTTCGGCGTGGACGCGAAGGACCTGACGCTCTCGCAGGGCGCGGCACTGGCGGCCATCATCAACCTGCCGTCGTACTACGAGCGGGCCGGCGCGGACGCCAAGGTGACGGCGACCCTGCACAAGCGGTGGGACTGGGTCCTCGGCGGGATGCTGGGCGCGGGCACGATCACCGCGAAGGACCGTGCCCAGGCGGTCTTCCCGGCCTTCCGCTTCTACCCGCCGGGCGACACGGACGGCCAGCGGCAGTACCTCATCGACGTGGCGGCGGCCGAGGCGGCGAAACGGCTCGGCATCTCCCAGGACGAGCTGGCCCGGGGCGGGTACACGGTGCGTACGACGTTCGACGTGACCGCACAGGACGCGACGGCCGACCGGGTGGGCGACGCGCCGCCGGCCGCCAAGGGGACGCGACTGCACACGGCCGTGGTGGCGATGGTCCCCGGGGACGGCGCGGTCCGGGTGCTGTACGGGGGCGCCCGGTACGCGAAGCAGCCGTTCAACGACGCGGTGTCCGGTGCGGTGGAGGCGGGCACGGCGCTGACAGCACTCAAGAAGTGGGGCCTCGACGCCCCGGCGGCTTCCCTCGTCCGTACCGCCACGCCCTCCCCGCTGCGGCTGGCGTCGGCGTACGCGGCGGTCGCGGCGGGGGCCACGTACGCGAAGCCGTACACGGTCGCGAAGATCACCCGCGGCGGCCACACCCTCTACACGGCCCACCCCGACACCCGCCGGCTCCTCCCGGCAGGTGTGGCCGAACCCGTGGCGAAGGCCCCGGCCGACGCCTTCCTGCGCTCCTTCACCGGCGGCGCGGGCACCGGCCCCGGCACGCGCACGGTCTGGCACACGGAGTCCGACGACCACCTCTCCGTCACGGTCGCCCTGTTCGCCGAACACCCGGCGAAGGGCAGACACCCGGCGACCCCCGCACGGCTCTCCGGCGACCCGGAGGAGTTCGCGCAGACGGTCGCGGGGACGGCCAGGACAGGCCGGGCGGGCTGAGGTGGGACAACAACCGTCAGAGCAAAGGGGGAAGCGGCGAGTACGCGTGGTACGCCGCATGCCCAACGGGACATGCTCAAGATCCCCCGTCCGGATGCCCTGCGGATCCTCCACCGCCTCGCCGAGCTCCAGAGGGCGACGGACGCAGGCGGCACGTCGGCCTTCGACATCAAAGCCCTTCAAGGACACAGCGCCCGTTGGCGGCTCCGAGTCGGCGACTACCGCGTTGTCCACACCGTCGAGGACGGTCAGCTGGTCGTACGGGTCCTGGCCGTAGGCAATCGCCGCGACATCAACCGACAGGCTCCTTGAGCCTGTGCGCTACTGCGGAGCAGAGGGAACCCGATGGGGCAAACCCCCGTGCTTACAGGCCCGTTGGCAGGATGTCGGTGACGGACGGGAGCGGCGAAGCTCGTCCGTATGACGAAGATCAAGCGAACCGCAGCCCTGTTCGCCGCCTCCGCCGCCGTCCTGGGCCTCGCCGTACCCGCCACTGCAGCGTCCGCTTCGACGGCCGGCAACGCCAGGCCACCGCGACTCCACTGGACGAAGTGCGAGGGAACAGGCCTGGATCCACGGCAGCAGTGCGCGACCATCGAGGTACCGATGGACTACGCCGACCCGCACGGCGAGCAGATCACCCTCGCGTTCTCGCGCATCCCTGCCGAGAACCCGAGAACGCGCCGCGGCGCGCTGTTCCTCATCCCCGGCGGACCCGGCGGCGGCAGCCTCGACCAGCCGTCGGACAAGGGGCAGAAGCTGCCGCAGGCGGTCCGGAACACCTACGACCTGATCGGGTTCGACCCCCGCGGGTACGGCCGTTCGACCCCGGTCGGCTGCGGCTTCGAACGAGGTGATCTCGCCCGGACGAAGCTCCTTCCCTGGCCCGCCCCCGACGGTTCCGTCAAGGCGAACATGGCCACCGCGCGCCGGATGTCGGACGCCTGCGCACGCAACGGCGGCCGGCTGATACGGCACATCAGCAGCGCCAACGAGGCCCGCGACCTCGACCGCATCCGGGCGGCGCTCGGCGAGCGGAAGATCTCCGCCTGGGGCGTCTCGTACGGGACGTACATCGGCGCCGTCTACAACCAGCTGTTCCCGGACCGCACCGACCGTTTCGTGCTGGACAGCAACGACAGCCCCGACACAAAGGTGGAGCGGGCCTGGTTCGCCGCGTACGAGACGGGCGCCGAGGACAACTTCGCCGAGTTCGCCGAGTGGGCGTCCCGGCCGGGCAACCCCGAGCGGGTGGCCGCGACCCCGGCCGAGGTGCGCCGCCTCTTCCTCCGCCTCGCCGCACGACTCGACCGCGCCCCCCTCCCGTGGCCCGGTGCCAACCCGGAGGAGCTCAACGGCAACGTGCTCCGGCAGACCATGCTGGACAGCCTCTACGACCCCGACGGCTATCCCGCCCTGGCCAAGCTCGTCCTGGCCGCCCGGAAGGGCACGGTGCCGCCCGCGCCCCAGGCGCCGCCCGAGCCGGTCATGCAGAACGTCACCGCGGTCGTCGCCGCCACCGTCTGCAACGACGTCGCCTGGCCCACATCCGCTGCCGGGTACGAGAAGGCGGTCGCCGAGAGCCGCGCCGAGTTCCCGCTGACCGCGGGGATGCCGAGGGGCGCGGCGATGTGCGCCGCCTGGCCGTACCCGCCGCAGGAGCCCCCGGTACGGATCACCGACCGCGGCCCCTCCACCGTCCTCATGGTCCAGAACCGGCACGACGTGGCCACCCCCCTCAGCGGCGCCCTCGAACTCCGCGAGGCCCTCGGCCGGCGCGCCGTCATGGTCACCGTGAACTCCACCGGCCACGAGGCCTACCTCGCCAACGGCAACGCCTGCGGCGACCGGACGGTCTCCCGCTTCCTGGCGACGGGTGAGCGGCCGAGGCGGGACGTCGTCTGCGACCAGGCGCGGCACTTGCATCGCCGGGCGCCCCTTGACGTGCCCGTTTCCGGCGGTCCCCGGTCCGCGCTCATGACGGCGGCACAGATCCGGCCGTAGACGCGCGCCGACACGCGCCGACGCCCGCCTGAGCACGGAGGGCGTCGGCTTTGCCGCCGTTGGGGCCTACTCGCCCTTCGGGCCCGCCTGCTGGACCACGTCGAAGGACCACAGGGTCGAGCCGGAGGCCGCCGGCCTGGGGCGCTCGCCGCCCTCGCCGCCGCCCTGGTGCGCGGACTTCATCGGGCCCTCCATCCAGGCCTGGAAGGACTCCTCGTCCCGCCAGCGCGTGTACACGAGGTACTGGTCGGTGCCCTCCACGGGCCGCAGCAGCTCGAACCACTCGAACCCGTCGGAGCCCTCCACGGCGTGCGCCCGCGAGGCGAACCGCTTCTCCAGCACCTCCCGCTGCTCGGCGGGGACGGTCAGCACGTTGATCTTGACTACGCTAGGCACATGACACCTCTCGTCAAAGGGGGCCCCGACTGGACTCCTAATCTGGACCATGTGCGCGCAGTGTCCTACATCCGACAGTCAAGGAAGCGTGAGGACGACTCCGCGTCGTCAACATGGACGCCGCTGACGACGTGGTGGCCCATACCGTGTGGTCCCGCCTGACAGCGCTGGACCCCGAAGACCCCGAAGATCTCGAATGGCTCGCCGAGGCCGCACGCCGGTTTGCAGCGCAAGCGGACACGGGCGGGCGACAGGCTGAACTAGTAGCCGCGCGCGCCGAGTTGGAGCATGTACGGGAAGCGCTCCGCACGCTGTATGTCGACCGGCAGGCAGGCTTGTACGCGGGTGCCGTCGGTGACCAGATGTTCCGTGAGTCCGTGGAGCGGTTGACAGCGCACGAGCCGCGAACGGCGGAACGCGTGGAAGAACTGGGGGTTGCCGAGGCTGGCACGGTCGCGATCCCCTCAGAGTGGACGGATCCGGAGGGAGACCCACTGGCGCCGGAGTCGACGTGGGGCAGTTGAGGCCTGGAGGACCGGCGTAGCTTCTTGGCGTTCTTCGTCGACCGCATCACCATTGCCAAGTCCATCGGCCGTGGCCGCAACGCGAACACGGAGGATCGGGTGACTGTGCACTGGGCAGAGGCTCCAAGCAGCTAGGCGCCTGAGCGCCGTTCACGGCCCGTTGCTGGAATCCTCCGGTGGCGGGCCGTGGGTGTCCCTCCGGGCATTGTGGCCCTGCGGATGGTGCCGGCCGGTGACGAATGACGATGGTGACACCGTTCCCGATCTGCCCTACAGCGGTAGATGTTCATATTGGTCTCTCCTTTCACCTATTCCGCTCTTGACCTGGAGTTTTGCGGGTCCATGGAGTCACCTAACGGTTGACCTTTGGTCCACCTCCGGTCACCTATGGGTCCTCCGCCGCTTCGCGATCTTGGGGACAGCGGGAAGGCAAGGCTCGGACGCAACTACAGAGAGTCGGATCTTGAGGAAGTACATGGACGACGTGGCCGCCCGTCGCGCGCTGGAGACTGCCGCCCAGTATGCCGACAAGGCTCGTGACCCACTGCCGTTCGTGTGGACGGGGCAAGTTGGGCGACACCCGGCGGGGAGTGGCGGGATCCTCCGCTGATCCGCAGGGGTGTGGGGGACTGGCTGGCGGACGTGGCTGCCGGACTTCGCTGGTACTACGCCCCTGCCATTGAGGCCGGAGAGCGGCGCGCAGAGTTGGAGCGTCGGGCAGGCACCATCGAGACCAACGCACTGCTCGCCGAAGCGGAAGCACGGGCGCTCCTGCACCAGGAAGCTGCGTCTCTGCGCCATGCCGTTGCCGCCATCACTACTCCTCCGGCTCCGTTCGCGCTGAAAACCCTGCAATCGCTCGACACCGTGGCGTCCGAGATGCTGTCGGCGCCCGACGGCCGCGCGACTCACCTCCTATCGCTGGCTTCACAGTTCGACGCCTTCCGGGCTCCACTGCGCGATCCTGCCGCGTGGGTCAAGCGTCTCGGCTCGGCGCCACACAGCGTCCACGTGCGTACATCTGCCGTTTGGGAAGCGTTCTGTGCCGCTGAGCCGGTGCTTGCCCGCTCGCTGGGGACCACCGGGGGTAAGCGGGCGCTGTTCGCTGGATGGACGGTCGCTTTGGCGCGCGCCGGAAGCTGGCCGGATACGAGGGTTGGCGGGGCGTCGCGCTGGACGACTGACCGTCGCTGGCGTGCGGCACGGGGGGTCTGGAACTTTTCCGGCCCCCCTCCTTGGCACCCCCGCCTTCCCTGAAATGCGAAGGCGTGAGCGACCGGCTGATCATTGCCCTTGGGGCTGTGGCTCGGTTCACCGTGCCCGCCGGCCCTCGCCCTCCCCGGCCGCGGGGACTCCCCGCAGCAGCCTCGGAAAATCAACCGAACTCACGTACAACCCTTACTGCCCGCCACAGGTCTCCTGATCGCCGACCGCTCCCGTGCGCAGCACGAATCGCCGCACCGCCGAACGGTCGCACCCCATCGACTGCGGATGCCCCGCCAGGCATCCCCCGCATGCAGCAGGAGACCCCGCATGCACAGACCCCTGCGACTCGCCCTCGCGACGGCCACCGCGGCCGCGCTGACGGGCGGTCTGCTCACCTTCGCGGCCACGACCGCCTCGGCCGCGGACTCCACCACGGTCGCGAAGGCCGACTTCAACGGCGACGGCATCGGCGACGTGGCGACCTCCGCCGCCACCGCCTACGTCAGCGGCCACAAGGACGCCGGTCTGGTCGTCGCGCTGTACGGCTCCGCCTCCGGCGTGACCGCCGCCAAGCGCACCACCCTCAGCCAGAACACCGCCGGCGTCCCCGGCACCGCCGAGGCCGGTGACGAGTTCGGCGCGGAGCTGGCGTACGCCGACTTCAACGGCGACGGCTACGACGACCTCGCCGTCGGCTCCCCGCACGAGAAGGTCGGCACGGACACCAACGGCGGCGCCCTCGCCATCCTCTGGGGCTCCGCGAACGGCCTCACCGGCAAGAGCATCGACGTGCCCGACCCGGCCACCGGCTCCCACGACTACTGGGGCAAGGACCTCGCCGCCGGCGACTTCGACGGCGACGGCAAGGCCGACCTGGCCGTCGGCAGCTCCTCCAACACGCTCTACGTCTACAAGGGCGGCTTCAGCACCTCCGGCACGCCCGGCGGCCGCACGACCGTCAAGCCGCCCATCGAGAACGGCAGCAACGACTCGCCCTACGGCCCGATGAGCCTGACCGCCGGCGACGTCAACGGCGACGGCCGCACCGACCTGATCGTCGACGGGTACGAGACCAGGACCTCGTCCCACTGGAACACCAACTACTGGCTGCCCGGCACCGCCAACGGCCTCAGCGTGTCCGGCGCCAAGGCCCTCAAGTCCGGCATCATCACGGCCGTCGGCGACATCAACGGCGACGGCTTCGGCGACATCGTCAGCGGCGCCTCCTGGGACACGAAGGCCGGCGACGGCACCACCATCCCGGACAGCGCCAAGGGCGGCCGGGTCGCCATCACCTACGGCACCGCGAACGGCCCGGGCACCACCAAGTCCGTCAACCAGGACACCGGCAACGTGCCTGGCACCGCGGAGACCGGCGACGGCTTCGGCTGGGACCTCGACCTCGGTGACGTCAACGGCGACCACTACCAGGACCTCGTCGTCAGCTCCCCGAACGAGGACATCGACGGCGTCAGCAACACCGGCCAGGTCACCGTCCTGTACGGCTCCGCCACCGGCATCAACACCTCCACCGGCGCCCAGGCCTTCTCCCAGAACACCGCGGGCGTCCCAGACGGCGACGAGAAGAGCGACCTCTTCGGCGCCGACGTCAAGCTGGACGACGTCACCGGCGACGGCAAGGCCGACCTGGTCGTGGGCTCGTACGAGAACGGCGGCGACGGCGCGCTGACCTACCTGCCGTCCAACGGCACGAAGATCACCGCGACCGGCTCCCGCGCCGTCTCGGCGAGCGCCGCGGGCGTCTCGACGACGGGCAGCCCGCAGTTCGGCGCCCTCTTCGCCGACTGAGCGGACGCGACGGCCGTACTGCCCTCCGCACCCCTCGGGGGACCCCTCAGGGGTCTCTCGGGGGTCCCTTAGGGGATGTCACAGCTCGGCAGCAAAGCCGGGTCCGGGCGCCGCCTCCGGCACGTCACTCCGCGAGACCGGGTACGTTCGAAGACGTGGCTGGATTCAGGATCGGACGCGGGGGCAGGAACGGCCGGGCCCCGCAAGGACATCAGGCGCCGCAGGGCCCGTCGTACGGGCAGCAGCAGCGCCCGTCGCACGGCCAGGGGCCGTCGTACGGCCGGCAGGCGCCGCAGGCACCCTCGTACGGTTACCCGCCGGCGCCGCAGCCGTACCCGCAGCAGCGGCCGCAGTACGGCGGCACCGGGGGCGGGGGCGGCCAGTGGCCGCAGGCCGGCGGCGGCCACCCCGGCGGCGACGGACCGGAGTACTTCGGCGGCGGCTACCCCGGCCAGGGCGGCGCTCCGGACCCGTACGCGGCCGACAGCCCGGGCCACACCCAGGCCTTCTCGGTCGACGAGGCCGCCTCCTACACGCAGGGTGAGACCTACCACGCCGGCTCGGCGGCCCCGTCCGGCCCGATCGGCCCGCCCCTGCACTGGAAGGAACTGCTGCGCGGGATCGTCCTCTCCCCCGGCCAGACCTTCCTCCGGATGCGCGACTACACGATGTGGGGCCCGGCCCTCATCGTGTCCTTCCTCTACGGCCTCCTCGCCGTCTTCGGCTTCGACGGCGCCCGTGCGGACGCGATCAACGCCACCCTCTCCAACGCGGTGCCGATCGTCCTGACGACGGCCGTGGCGATGGTGCTGTCGGCCTTCATCCTGGGCGTGGTCACCCACACCCTGGCCCGCCAGCTCGGCGGCGACGGCGCCTGGCAGCCCACGGTCGGCCTCTCCATGCTGATCATGTCCATCACGGACGCGCCCCGTCTGGCCCTCGCCATGTTCTTCGGCGGCGACGCGGGCTTCGTCCAGCTGCTGGGCTGGGCCACCTGGGTCGCCGCGGGCGCCCTGCTGACCCTGATGGTCAGCCGCTCCCACGACCTGCCCTGGCCGAAGGCCCTCGGCGCGTCGGCGATCCAGTTGATCGCTCTGCTGTCGATCGTGAAGCTCGGCACGTTCTAGCCGCCCGTCGGCACCACACGAGAAGGGCCCCGGCTGGACGACAGCCGGGGCCCTTCTCCGCTGTGCGGGTCAGGCGTCGAGCACCTGGCCCACGCGCCTGACCACGGGCGGTTCGACACTCCACGGGAAGTTGATCCAGTCATCGGTGCGCTTCCACACGTACTCGCACTTCACCAGGGACTGGGACTTCTCATAGATCACAGCGGACCGCACCTCGGCGACGGTGTCGAGGCAGAAGTCGCGCACCAGCTTCAGTGTCTTCCCCGTGTCGGCGACGTCGTCGGTGATGAGCACCTTCTTGTCGGAGAAGTCGATGGCGTTCGGCACGGGAGCGAGCATGACCGGCATGGGAAGGGTGGTCCCCACACCGGTGTAGAACTCCACGTTGACGAGATGGATGTTCTTGCAGTCGAGGGCATAGGCGAGCCCGCCGGCGACGAAGACCCCGCCGCGCGCGATGCTCAGCACTATGTCGGGCTCGAAGCCGTCGTCCGCGATGGACTGCGCGAGCTCGCGCACGGCGACGCCGAACCGCTCGTAGCTCAGGTTCTCCCGCACGTCACTCATGGCGCCGTCCTCACACCTGCGTCCGGTGGAAGTTCTGCCAGGAACGCGAGGCGGTGGGCCCGCGCTGCCCCTGGTACCGGGACCCGTACCGCTCGCTTCCGTAGGGGAACTCGGCCGGCGAGCTGAGCCGGAACATGCACAGCTGCCCGATCTTCATGCCCGGCCAGAGCTTGATGGGGAGCGTGGCGAGGTTGGACAGCTCCAGGGTCACGTGCCCGCTGAACCCGGGGTCGATGAACCCGGCGGTGGAGTGCGTGACGAGCCCGAGCCGCCCGAGGGAGCTCTTCCCCTCGAGCCGCGACGCGAGATCGTCGGGCAGCGTGATGACCTCGTACGTCGAGGCCAGGACGAACTCGCCGGGGTGCAGGATGAACGGCTCGTCGCCCTCGGGCTCCACGAGCCGGGTGAGATCCACCTGCTCGATGGAGGGGTCGATGTGCGGGTACCGGTGATTCTCGAACACCCGGAAGTACCGGTCCAGCCGCACGTCGATGCTCGACGGCTGCACCATGGATTCGTCGTAGGGATCGATCCGCACCCGTCCGGCGTCGATCTCGGCCCGGATGTCCTTGTCTGAGAGAAGCACGTCCCGAGGATACGCAAGGCGCGCGGAGCCGTGACAATCGTGACGGTTCCACGCGCCGAGGTACTGCTGTCCGCTGCCGCGGCTACCGCTTCTCGAGAGCCACCGGTACGGCACTGCGCAGCCGGGCACACCGTGGACACCGCACGAGCCGACCGGGGCCGAGCCGCTCGGCCTGCTGCATCGGGAACGAAGCGGTGCTGAACACGTGCCCATCGGCACAGCGGACGACGGTGCGTTCCATCAAGTCCAAGAGTCCCTTCCCCAAGAGCCTCGTCCGGCTGACTGCCCTGACGACAAAAGCCACATTAGGGCATCAAAGAGACGACCCTCCAGGCGGCACTCCGACCCCGCCGGGCCCCTCGGCCACGCCCCCACGGTACGCCCCAACTCAGTTCCCCCGCAGCCGGATCCCATGCCGGAGAAGCACCCGCGAGATCCAGATCTCGAGCACGCGGGCCTGCAATGAGGTACAGTGAGCGAGCGTTCGGACACGGCCCCGAAACGGGCCCGTCCGTCTTACGCGGGTGTAGTTTAATGGTAGAACATCAGCTTCCCAAGCTGAGAGCGCGAGTTCGATTCTCGTCACCCGCTCCATGCTGAAGGCCCAGGTCAGAGACCTGGGCCTTGTTGTTGTGCGGTGTGATCAGCCGCCGCGTGCCAGATTCGTGCCAGAAGGCTCGTCGGGGGCCTTCCTGGCTACCGCCGCCCGAGCCTTCCGGACGGTGGCGTCGAGGCCGGCGGCAACCTCTTCCTGGCGCTCGTCGTCGGAGTGCTGGTAGATCAAGGCCGCCTTCTCGGAGGACTGCCCGGCGCGGACCATCGTGTCCTTGAGAGTGGCGCCGGAGCGGGTGGAGAGCGTGTGCCCGGTGTGCCGGAGGTCGTAGAACCGGAAGCCCTCGGGCATGCCGACGATCTCACGCGCCTTGCGCCACCTCCGGCCGAAGGTGCTGCGGCGGAAGGGTGCCCCCTTCTCCCCCACGAACAGCAGCCCGTCGGCCCCCAGCTCGGCGTACGACTCCAGGTGCCAACGGAGCTCCCGACGGAGGAACGCGGGAAGAATCACAGTCCGGGTTCCGGCCTCACTCTTGGTCTCACCCTGCACGCGTCGCCCATCCATCCGCTCCGGCTCGGCGAGGCGAACGCGGATGCGGAGGGTGTCCAGGTCGACGTCCCGGCGACGGAGGCCCGCCAGCTCTTCCGGCCGCATCGGGCCGTAGGCGCCGAGGTAGACCATGAGCCGCCAGCGCATCCCCACGGCTTCGGCAAGGGCGTCGACCTGGGCGACGGTGGCGATACGGCGCTCGGCGGCCTTCTCCTTACCGGCCACTTTGATACGGCACGGGTTGCGCTGAATCAGCTCGTCGTCGACGGCCGTCTCCATGATGGCTTTAAGGAGTCGGTACGCCTTGGCAGTCAAAGTCTTGGCACCCGTGACGCGGAGCCGTTCGGCTCGCCACTCACGGACGCGCGGAGCGGTGATCTCATCCAAGTCCGAGTCAGCGAAGGCGGTCAGGTGCTTGTCGAGGAGATAGCGGTAGAAGTCCTGGGTGAGCGGGGCCAACTCGCGTTCCTCCACCCACTTTCCGGCGTAGGCACGGAAGCTCACCACTCCCGCCTCAGGGTCCCTCCACCGGCTCCGCTGCGGGCGCCGCTCCTGCCTCCGGCCCGCTCCGCCCGCGCTGCGCCGACGCGCGCCCAGGTGTGGACAGGGCCGGTGGCCATGAGTCGATCACCGCACAGCGCGGCAACGGTCAGGACAGCCTCCGGCGGGGGCGCTCAGGCTCCGAGACGGAGGGGGCGCCGTTCGCGGGTGTCGGCCGAGTGTGGCGTGCGCGGGGAGCTCCCATCCCGTCTGCCGTCGACCCAGGCAGAGCCGAGCAGACGCGGCCCATGGCGTCCAGGTCGTTCGTACAGTGGCGCGCTCCACCTGGACGCCATGGACCACGCCCGCTCCACGGTGTGTGGGCCGACGGCAGACGGGATGGGAGCTGGGGGTGGTGGGTGCGGGAACGTGCCTTGACTCGGCGATTACTGACTTCGGCGTTTTAGGGTCTGGGCGTCGTCGGAGCCGGGACGGGGTGCGTCGTGACTGGTTTCCGGAGGCGTGCGGTATCCAAATGGGGGCGGCTGAACGCCGCTGAGTAGCGCAAGCACCACGAAGAGTGATTGGCTGCACCTGGAGTCGCCGCGGTATCACCCCGAGTGGGAATGCGCCGAAGTCAGTAAACGGCACACCTGGCTGACCATCAGAGTCCCGTAGCCGTGCTGCTTTGTTCCGGGCCCGGTTGTGGGGGGACTCCCATGACTTGCAGGACTCGCCGGTGAAGGGCGGTCGCGTCGGCTGTCTGCCCGCCGACGGCTGTGCGCCACAGGAGGTACAACAGGCCGCTTTCGGCGCGCAGGCGCACGTCGGGCGCGGCGCCGGCCACCCTTTCCAGCCGGGCAGTGAGGCCGTCGAGCATGGGGGTGAGCTTGGCCTCGATGGCCACGCGTGCCAGTTCCGAGTCCGGATCCGCAAGGCAGGCGGCGATCAGCCTGCCCAGGCCATGGGGCACGGCGTCGCCGATGCGTTCAAGGGCGGTGACCAGATCAGCAAAGGGATCACCGGTGTCATCCGTCTCGTGCTGGGTCACGTCGGCCCGGAGGGCCGCCATGACCAGCTCCTTCTTTCCTGCCCAGCGCCGGTAGAGCGCACCGAGGCCGATGCCGGCCGACTCGGCGACGTCCTTCATCCGCAGTCCGTCGTAGCCGCGCTCTTGAAGGAGAACAAGGGTGTGCTCGAGGGCGACACGGTCGATGTCGGCTCGGCGAGGGCGGCCACGGTGCACAGGCTGCATCCGCTTACGGTAACGTAGATTATCGGAAATCATGATTACCGGAAAGGTGGTTCCTGTGACTCCCCCGAACCCGACCCGCGCACTCGTCCTCGGTGGTGGCGGCGTCACCGGCATAGGCTGGGAAGTCGGCCTGCTCGCGGGTCTGCTCGACGAGGGCATCGACCTTCGCACCGCGGACACGGTGATCGGAACCTCCGCCGGCTCCTTCGTCGGAACGAACTTCACCTCCGGCACGGACTGGGAAGCACTCTTCGCCGACCAGGCGCGCGCCGCCGACCACGAACCGGTGGTGCGGACCGACCCGGCCGTCTACGAGGGCTGGGCAGAAGCCTTCCGCTCCGGCGCGGGCGTACCCGAGGCGGTGGGCGCCGGCTTCGGCCGGGTAGCCCGGAAGTTCGGGGCGAACGTCTCCCCCCGGATGCGCCAGGCTGTGGTCCGCGCGCGCCTGCGCACTGAGCAGTGGCCGGCCACCATGCGGGTCGCCGTCACTGACGCGGACACCGGTCGTCTTGAACTGCTCGGACCCGAAGCGGGGATCGCGATCGAAACCGCCACGGCAGCCAGCGGTGCCGTTCCCGGCATCTGGCCCAGCGTGCACTTCAGCGGGCGCGAATGGATTGACGCCGGCATGGTCTCCGCCGCAAACGCCATCCTTGCGGCCGGCCACGACCGCATTGTCGTCCTGGCCCCCATGCCCGAGGGGCACGCAGGCATCCCCAGCGCCCAGGACGACGTCGCCCGCCTGAGCCAGAGTGCGCAGACCGTGCTTGCCACACCCGATGCCACCAGCCGCGCCGCCATCGGGCCAAACCCCTACGACCCGGCCCGGGCCAAACCGGCCGCCGACGCCGGCCGGCAACAAGGCCGCGCCCTCGCCCCCGCCGTCGGAGCCGTCTGGGCATACTGACTTCGACGCATGAGGGGTCAGTTCGGTCCGTCGAGAGCGAGTCCAGGGCCGCCAGAAGGCCGGACGTATCGGCGATGACAATGATCACGCGGCGGGTCCGGAGCCCGAGCCGGTCTCACGCCGGACGGCACCGGTGACCGTGTCGCGGACCTTCGACTTGGACAGCGGGCGCCCCGGTCCCTCGAAGGTGCGTGAGAACAGCGGCTCGTCCCAGACCCGGTTCGCCATCGCCGCGAGGTGAATGCCCTGGCGGATGATCTCGGCCTCGCTTATCCCGCGGCGCTTGGCGGCCTCCTTGATGATCGCCAGGTCCTCCGGGTCCGCGTAGACGTTCGTGCGCTTCATGGACATGTACCAAAAGCAGTCCATGTACCGGATTGATGTATCCGGCGCACCTACCCATGTGGTGTTGCCGAGGACCAGCCGAGCCGACCTCACAGGATGTCGACCGGGCTCGGCCCCGTCCACGCGTCGCGTCGGGCGGGTTGTGCTCAGGCGGGCCGGGCGGGGGCCCGTAGTTCGATCTTGTATCCGCCCTGTGGAGTGGGTTCGGCGGTGAGGGTGCCGTCGAGGAGTTCGGCGCGTTCTCTCAGGCCGATCAGGCCGTGCCGGGCGCTGGGCAGGGCGACGGACGGGCGGGTGGGGGCGGTGTTGGTGACGGTGACGCCGAAGTGCTGCGCGTCGTGCCACAGGCGCACCTCGGCACGTGCGCCGGGGGCGTGCTTGCGTACGTTCGTGAGGGTTTCCTGAACCGTGCGGTAGACGGTGCGTTGGGCGGTGGTGCTGATGCCGGGCGGGAGTCCGCCGGTCAGGGTGGTCTCGATGCCGCTGTTGGCAATCAGCTGCTGGAGGTCGGCGAGGGTGGGCTGGGGGGTGAGTTCGGTCTCCTTGCCGCCGGAGGCGCGCAGCAGGGCGACCATGTGGCGGAGTTCGTCGAGGGTGTTCACGCTCAGGGTGCGGATGGTGCGGGCTGCGTCGCGGGCGTCGGCGTCCTTGGCGGAGACCTGCAGGGCTCCGGCCTGTACGGCGATGAGGCTGACCTGGTGGGAGACGACGTCGTGCATCTCGCGGGCCAGTTGGGTGCGTTCGCTGGCGAGGACGGTCTGGGCGTAGAGGGCGCGTTCGTGTTCGCGGGCCACTTCCACCTCGACGAGTTGTCGGGCCACCTCGTGTCTGGCCTGGACGAGCTGGCCGAACAGGATCGGGGCGAAGGCCGTGGCCAGCGTGTAGACGAACTGGATGAGCGTCCAGGTCTGGTCGCCGGAATACGAGTCGGACAGGGGCCACGCGAGGGTGCTCGCCGCCGCGTTCAGCAGGGCGCAGCCGGCCAGCAGCGGGCGCTTGCGGGTGCGCCTGGCCAGTGTGTACAGCGCGGCGATCGGCGCGACCGCCACGTCCATGAACAGGGTCATGGGGAGGGTCAGCAGGAACACCGCCAGTGGAAAGCGGCCGCGCAGGAACAGTCCTGCGCAGCCGAGGGCGACGCAGGCCAGCATGAACGGTGTCGCCTCGCCGTAGAGGTTGATCCAGGCGTCGAGCGCGGCGAGGACGACGAGGCCCGCGTCGACGGCCCAGGGCGGCACCCGCCGCCACAGTGCCTGACCCGTGCTCATCGCGTCTTGCTCGGTGCCGTGCTGGAGCCGTCGTCGCTGAGCAGTCCGGCCCGCTCCGCGAGGAGCGCCGCCTGGACACGGCTGGAGACCCGGAGCTTGGTCAGGATGGAACTGACGTGGTCCTTGACGGTGCCCGCGCTCAGATGGATGCGGGTGCCGATCTCGGCGTTGGACAGTCCTTCCGCGACCAGGACGAGGACGTCGCGTTCGCGTTCGCTGAGCAGATGTACTCGCGCCAGGCCCGCGCCCTGGGGCGCGCCCGCCCCCGGATGGCTCCGCAGCAGGGCACGCGAGGCTTTCGGGGACATCACCACCCCGCCCGCGGCCAGGGTCCGCACGAGGTGGGCGAGTTGTTCGGGCTCGGTGTCCTTGAGCAGGAAGCCCGCGGCTCCCGAGCGCAGCGCGGTCAGGATGTACTCGTCGGTGTCGAAGGTGGTCAGCATGGCCACCGTCGGCGGCTTGGGCAGCGTCCGTATCTCCCTCAGGACGGTCAGGCCGTCCACGTCCGGCATACGGATGTCGAGGAGCACGACGTCCGGGTGTTCGCGCCGGATCACGTCGGCGGCCTGCGCTCCTTCCGCGGTCGCCACGACCTGGATGCCGTCAGAGGCGTTCAGGATCAGCTGGAACCCCGACCGCACCAGCGCCTCGTCGTCCACCACCACTACCCGGATCACCGGCGTTCCGCCTCACATTCGTCCGCTCTGTCCCGCTTCTCGGCGACCCCCGTACAACCCTGCATCGGGGCGTCCACGATCTCGTTCGGTGATCGCCTGCGGTCGACAGTACGTCGGGCACGGCGCGCGACGGCAAGGCCGCTGTGGACACCCGCCAACCGGCGGGCCGGTTCCCGCCGTTCGGGGGGAGAGAAAGCGCGCTCCGGTCCGTCGGCGGGCGGATGCGCGCGGATCGGCGGAGGGTGTCCGTGGTTCTCGTCCGGTGGGACCGGTCCGTGGCCCGCCCGAGTCCGCGGGCCGGCCGGCACGGTGAATGCGTTGCCCGGGCCGGCGGTCGCGGTGGCCGATGCCGTCGTCGAAGGGCGGCCGGCCGGCCGGGCCCGCTGGTCGGCGGGGCGGTACCGGCCGGTCGGCGGGGGTGTTGCCGAAGCCTGCCGGATGGTCCGCCTCCGCACGGCACCAAGAGATTTCCCGTATGACACAGATACAGCCGCCGCAGGAGACACCTGCTCCGCAGGAGAACTCGCCTCCACGGCCCCGAAGCTCGCCCGAGTCCGCCGAGCAGGTCCCCGGCAGGCCCTCGATGGGGCGCCTGGTCGGAGTGGACCTGGCCCGCGCGCTGGCGGTGTTCGGCATGTACGTCGTGCACATCGGCCCGCCGCTGTCGGCCACACACGGCGTCGCCAGCTGGATCCGGTACATGGCGGACGGCCACTCGTCGGTCCTGTTCGCCACCCTCGCCGGGTTCTCGCTGATGCTGATCGCGGGCCGCTTCGAGCCGAAGACCGGACTGGCCGGACGGCAGGCGAAAGCCCGGATCGCGCTCCGCGCCGTGACCCTGCTTGCGCTTGGCACCGCTATGGCGATGGAATACGGCGGCGTCATCATCCTCGGCTTCTACGGCGTCTACTTCCTCCTCGCCCTGCCCCTGGTGCGGCTGCGCGCGAGGACCCTCGCGGTGATCGCGGCGGCGCTCGCGCTCGTCACGCCGCAGCTGGCGTTCGTCCTGACGTCGCGGCTGAGCGACTCCGTCCAGCAGAGCATCAACGCCTACGATCCGCTCCACCGGCTCAGCGAGGTGGGTGTGCTCGACCTGCTGCTCACCGGCTTCTACCCGACCATCACGTGGATGACGTTCGTGATCGCCGGCATGGCGCTCGCCCGCCTGGACCTGTCCGCGGGCGCCGTCCAGCGGCGCGTGGCGGCACTCGGCGCCGGCCTCGTCGTAGGGGCTTACGGCTTGTCGCTGCTGCTGGCGGGCAAGAACGCGTTGAGGAGCACGGCGGAGGACGGGGTGTCGTCCAGTGGCTCCGGGTCGGCGTCCATGGGCAGCGGGTCCGTCGAGCCCCAGCTGTCGGCCTCGGATCTGTTGACCGCCGGGCCGCACAGCGGCACCACGTTCGACATCATCGGCAGCGTGGGCGTCGCGATCCTCGTGATCGTGGGCGCGACGGTGCTGATGGACCGCCTGCCGCGACTGCGCGGCCTGGCCAAGCCCGTCATCGCGGTGGGCACCATGTCCCTGACGGCCTACGTGGGCCACTTCCTCGTACAGACCGTGCTGTCCGTGCCCGCGGGGACCAGCACCCAGCAGTCATGGGTGCCGGTGCTCATGTTCATCCTCGGGGCGATGGTGTTCGCCACGGTCTGGTCCCGCTTCTTCCGCCGCGGTCCCCTGGAGCATCTGCTCAACGCCGCGACCAGGCCCGCGAAGTACATCAGGTGAGGTCCGGTCGGGGTGGCCCGGCTTCAGCGCACCGGTAACCGGCGGATGCCCGGCGCCCCCCGGCACCTGGCCCCGGCTGCCTCCGCCGCACGGCGGGGGCGGCCGGGGCAGGCGGCCGACGGCACCGGCGAGCCCATGGGCCAGGCCCGTCTCATCCGCGGGGGCGTGCCGCCGAGGTCAGGAGCTGCGTCGCCGCCAGCCGCGCGTACAGCTCGTCCTCGGCCACCAGCTCCTCGTGGGTGCCGGCCGCGCGGACCTTGCCCGCGTCCATGACGACGATACGGTCGGCGTCCGTGACGGTCGACAGGCGGTGGGCCACCACCAGCACGGTGGTCTCGCGTGCGGTCTCGGTGATGACGTCCCGCAGTGCCAGCTCGTTGACGGCGTCGAGCTGCGAGGTCGCCTCGTCCAGGAGCAGCAGCCGGGGTCTGCGCAGCAGCGCGCGGGCGATCGCGACGCGCTGGCGCTCGCCACCGGACAGTGTCGAGCCGCGGTGCCCGACGGGGGTGTCCAGGCCGTGCGGGAGACGCTCGACGAGGGCGTCGAGCCTGGCCCGGGCGAGGACCTCGCGAATGTCGCCGTCGGTCGCGCCGGGCGCGGCGAAGACCAGGTTCTCCCGCAGCGTGCCCGCCAGCACCGGCGCGTCCTGCTCCACGTACCCGATGACGGACCGCAGCTCGGACAGCGGCCACTCCTTCACGTCCTTGCCGTCGACCAGGACGCGGCCGCCGGCCGCTTCGTAGAACCGCTCGACGAGCGCGAAGACCGTCGACTTGCCCGCACCCGAGGGGCCGACGAAGGCCGTCATCCCGCCGCCCGGCACCTCGAACTGCACCCCCTGGTGGATGTACGGCAGCCCGGGCCCGTACCGGAAGGAGACCTCCTCGAAGCGGACCGACGCCGGACGCGGCCGCACCGCTTCCGTCGCCGCCGGCCGCGCCGGCCGGTGCCGGTCTCGCGGCTCCGTCGCCAGACCGTCCACCTGCGTGATGCGGGCGATCGCCGCCAAGCCCTCCTGGTAGTGGGACGCGGCGTCCACCAACTTGTACACCGGTTCCATCAAGTAGAAGAGGTACAGGAGGAACGCGATGAGCGTGGACACGGTGATCTGCCCGGACGCCACGCGAGACCCGCCGACGGCGAGCACCGCGAGGAACGCCAGCTGGACGGCGAGGTTGTCCGCCGAACCCAGCGCGGCCTCCCACTTGGCGCCGCGCACGCCGTGGCGCCACGCCCTGCGAGCCGCCGCCTCGACCCGGGCGGTCTCCCGCTCCTCGGCGCCGGAGGCCTTCACCGTGCGGAACGCGCCGAAGACCCGCTCCAGGCCCGTGGACATCTCCCCGACAGCCGCCTGCGAACGCTCGGTGGCCTGCCCGATCCTCGGCATCACCAGCGCGACGCCCGCGCCGAGCACCGCGACCACGGCGAGCGTCACACCGAGCAGCACGGCGTCGAGGAACGCCATCACCACGACCGCCGCGACCAGCGTCACCGCACCCGTCGCCGCGGAGACCACCGCCTGGGTGCTGACCGCCCGCAACAGGGTGGTGTCCGAGGTGACCCGCGACATCAGATCGCCCGGCTGCATCCGGTCCGCCTCCGCCAGCCGCAGCCGCAGCAGCCTTCCGATCAGGCTGCGGCGGGCGGCGAGCACCACCGACTCCGCCGTCCGTTCCAGCACATAGGCGCCGAACGCCTCGGCCACCGTGCTCAGCAGCACCAGCACGGTCAACATCAGCAGGACGGTGCCGATCGTGCCACCGGAGGAGAGCCGGTCGACCAGCGCCTTCGTGGCCAGCGGCTGCAGCAGCCCGCCAGCGGCCCCGGCCAGCGCGCACAGCAGACCGAGCGCGATGACCCAACGGTGCGGACGGACGTACCCGTACAGCGCCTTGAGCGTCTCGCGGGCGCGCAGGGACTCGGCACCCGTCGCCTTCGGGGCGGATGCGGTGTTCACAGGATTCCTTTCCTACGTGGTCGGCCGCGCACCGCGTCAGCGGCTGCGGGCACCGGCCCGCGCGGGACCTCGGGGTCGGCTCAACGGCCCAGTGCGACGGCCCTCGTGGCGAGCATGTGCACGACGTCATCGCAGAGTCCAGGGCGTATGACGGTCAGGCAGAGGCCGCTCGCCACCAGCGCCATGCCGAGGAACTCCCAGAGCTCGCTCCTCGCGTCACCGCGACCCGTTGCACCGGCCGACGGCCGGCGGACGGTGTCGAGTTCCCTCTCGTGCCCACGCTGTGTCATGCCGCCAGCATGGAAGCCCGCGTCTTGCGTCGGCCATCCGGCGATCGTCGGGGACCCCCCCCCGCCAAGTGGCTGGAGCCGTCCGCGCACGGTGACACCGGACCAGCCTCCTCGACGCGCACAGGCGTCGATCCGGTCGGAGCGCGGTCAGAGGCGGCGGGCCCCGCGCAGCCCCTGGGCGTAGTAGCCGTCACCGTCGAGCCGTGAGGTGCCGCCCTTGTCACCCATGGTGGGGCCGTTGGCGCTTTTGCGGCTGGAGATGAAGCGCGGGTGGTCGGCGGTGTCCAGGCCGAGGTAGATACCGATGTGGCCGATCCGTCCGCCGGGCAGCTCCCGTGTCTTGAAGTACACCAGGTCGCCTGGCTGGAGCTGTTGGATGACGGCGGGGCGGCGGTCGGTGAGGGGGATCACGGGTACGCCGAGCCGCCCGCGGGCGATCGCGTCGGGGGTCCGCTGCAGCCCGTTGCCCGCCGCGCCGTCCCTGCTGTTCAGCGGGAAGCCCGAGCGGTATCCGTACACCAGCCGGACATAGCCGGAGCTGTCGACGGAGCGCGCGCGGTCCTTCTCGGGGCGGCGGGTGACCGCGTCGGGGAAGGTCCAGGGGATGCCCAGGTAGTCGTAGAAGTCCGAGCCCGTGCGCTCCTTCGACTTCCCCCGCACAGCACGCCCGGAGTCGCTGGGGGTGCTGGGCGTGTAGCGGGCGGCACCGCTGTATGTGACTCCCGCGGCCGTCTTCCGGGCCGGGGCACCCGCGACGTAGTCGAAGGCCGTGGCGAGGATGTCCGGATCGCGGCTGCCGAGCCGGGACCTGAGCCAGGTCCTGAACCAGTCGCTCCGCTCTGCGCCACGGGCCCATGCCTTGGGCAGCAGCCGCACCCAGCTCCTGGTGACGACTCGGGCGGACGTCGTACGCGGCTCCGCGAAGGTCCTGCTGGGCCCTGTCAGTACGGCCGTGCTGGCGCCGTCGGTGAACGTGGCGACGAGGGTGCCGTGCCGGTCGCGGGCGACCGTGCGGGCGGGGTTGCCGATCCGCTCGAAGTACAGCGGGCCGCTCCTGACCCGGATTCCGGCACCCAGCGATGCCTGCGATACATGCGGTACCCGTGAGACCTCGGATGCCTCCGGACGGTCGGCGCGGTGCCTGAACTGCACGGTCAGCACGCAGCTCGCCGCGAGCAGGACGGCTGTCACCAGGAACAGGACCGCGTTCCTGGACAGGGAGAACCCGTGGACTCCGGGCAGGAGGCGTTTCACTGGCCAACTCCTATGGGAGGGACGGAGAGATGGCGCCACGCGTCGGGGACGGGGCGGCTCATGTCGTGGGCAGGGCGCCCAGCAGCAGCCCGGACACCAGAATCACGTAGGCGGCGAAAGTGACCGCGCCGGTGGACAGGACCGTCGCCGCCTTGGGCTGCCTCTCGAGCTGGTAGGCGATGAGCCCGGGGACGATGAACCCGAGGGCCTGATGGGCGAACAGCAGGGGGAACTGCTGCTGGAGCAGCAGGGAGAGCCCGGCCTGGAGCAGGACGCCGGTGAGTACGACGGCGGCGAACAGCCGCTTGCCGTAGAGGATGACGAAGCGCTGCAGCAGCTTGGTCATCAGGTAGGTCAGGCCTGCCACGACCGCGACCATGACGGCGCGCCGCAGATCGCCGACGAGGGTGAGGGCGAGCCAGCCGGGGGTGATCATTCCACCCGGTGAGAGGTTCGTGGTCAGGTAGCACAGGAGGGAGAACACCAGACCGAGTGCGATGCCGATGGCGGCGATCTGCGGGGTGATCACTGCGGGGATCAACGGGATGCTCCCTGGACGGGGTTGTGGTGGGCACCGGGCGATGTGAGGGCGTCGGCGGGGTCGGCGGCGTCGGGATGGTCGGGCGCGAGTGCCGCGAGCCGCTCCAGGAAGAGTTCGCCCTGGCCGTGGATGTTGCCGATGGCGACGAGCGAGGAGTCCGGCCCCAGGTGAGCCAGCAGATCCGCGGTGAGCCGGTCGGGGTCGCGGCGGTCGCCTCCGAGATCGACGACGTTCCCGGTCCAGTGGACGGGTATGGCGTCGGCAGCCGACTTGGTGGGGTGGCCGATGAGGAACACCGTCTCCGGGTCGAGCCGGGGGATGAGTGCGCCCATCTGCCCGTTGCGCTCCACACGGTCGGGACGGCAATTGATGACGACGTGCAACGGGCGGTGGATCGCGCCCAGTTCGAGCAGCTGCTCGATGTTCATCAGCGTCGACTCGGGGTCGTTGGCGGCGAAGACGTTCGCGAAGCGCAGCCGCTTTCCGTCAGGGGTGCGGTACCGCTCGACGGACAGCACACCCGGGTCCGGTGGCGCCTCGTACATTCCCTTCAGCGCGGTCGCGCGGTCGACACCGAGCAGTTCGGCGACCGCGAGTGCGATGGCCACGTTCTCCTTGAAGGTGAACCAGCTGAAGCCGCGCAGTTCCTTGTCGGTGACGGTTTCCGGGTCGGCGTATACCAGCCGGCAGTTCCGGGCGTCGGCCTCCTTCTGGAGGATGGGGAAGCGCTCTTTCTCCGCGGTGACACAGACGCCGCCCTCCGGCATGGACCGGCACAGTGAGCGTGCCACGTCGTCCAGCGTCGGGCCCATCTCGGCGAGATGGTCCTCCCGGACGTTGCAGAGCACGCCGATGGTGGAGCGGATCAGCTTGGACTGGTTGATCTCCTGGAGTGCAGGCATGACGGCCATGCACTCCATGACCAGGACATCGGGTCGGTAGCCGGCGGCCCGCCGGACGATGCCGATCTGCTCCACGACGTTGGCGATGCCGAACTTGCGGTAGACCGGCTCCTCGGTGGCATCGGGGTGGATGAACCGGGCCGCGGTGCCCGTGGTCTTGGCGACGGTCACCCGACCGCTGCCGCGCAGCGCGCCCGCGCACAGCCGGGTGATGGAGGACTTGCCGCGAATGCCGTTGACCAGAACCCGGGTGGGTATGACGGCGAGATTCGCGTCATGGCGGCGCTGTTCGACGATGCCCGCGACCAGCAGGCCGGCGCAGCACGTCGCGAGAACGCAGTACAGGAAGAGCACGGCGGGTCAGCTCCTGGGGCCGGGGCCGGACACGGAAGTGGAGGGGGTGGACGCCCCGTCGGGGGAACCTGACGCGGGCGGTGTGCCGGTGCGGGGGAGTCGCTGCCTGATCAGTTCGAGGCTGCGGGCGACGGATCCCACCTCGTCGTGGTAGCGCGGGTAGAGCACCGTTCTGCGGTCCCCGGCTGCCAACGCCTCGGCGTGCTGGGTGAGTTCACGCAGCGGACGGATGACGACGAGGTGCAGCCAGCCGAGACAGAGAGCGCCCGCTGTCAGCCCCAGCAGACCGACGAGCATGATCCGCCGCTGTGCCTCGTACTCGGGCAGGCCGATCCAGAACACGGGCCTGATCGAGGCGACCTCCCAGCCGAGTGCGCTCGCGACGCCCCTCTTTGCGTTGAACGGCGCCACCGCGGCGACCGCCGGATCCCTCCACCCGAGCAGCAGCTCGGCGGAGCCCTTGGTCGGGCGGACGGCCTTCAGCTGGGCTCGCAGCCGGCTGTCGGACACCCGCCCGAAGGCCACGAAGCCCTTGTTGGACGCGATGACCCGGTGCGCGGAGTCCACCAGCCACACGGAGCCGAGACCGGGGCGGTCGAGGATGCCGGTCAGGTACCGGACCTTGAACTCACCCACGACATAGTGGCGTCCGGATCTCGCCGGCGCTCCCTTGGCCGGCTGAGCGGCCACGGCGGCGAGCACCGGTTGCGTGCCGGAGGTGTTCGTCTGCCTGACCCCGGTCCTGACGCGGACCTTCATCGGCGTACGGGGTTCGTCACCGGCCCGGACGAGGAGCTTGCCGGCGCCGTCGACGACGTACAGGGACCGATAGCGGCCGTGCTGCTCCAGGGATCTGCCGAGGACCCTGCGCGCCTCCTCCGGCCGGGAAGCGTCGATCACGGTGGCGAGATGGGTGAGATCCGCGTATCCGTCGTTGATCCCCCTGCGCACGCGGTCCGCCGTCGTCTCGGTGCGTTGCCGCTGGTCGTCGGAGATCAGCCGCGGTACGACCGCAGCCGGGTGCGGCAGGGTGCCGCCGAGCGTCAGCAGCATCGACGCGGGCCAGGCCAGCAGAGCGAACGCGCACACCACGAGGACGGTGCGCACTCCGAGCCGACGCCGGCTCCTCCCCGTCCCGGGCAGAACACGCCCCTTGGCCGGTGGCTGCACGACCGTCTTCTGCGACGGCCCGCTCCTGCTCCGGAGTTGCCGGCGCAGCGCCTCCAGCGCGGCGCCGACCCGGGCGGGTTCCCCGAAGCGGGGCACGCGGACGGGAGCCGTGAGGTCACCCGAGCCGAGCCTCAGCGCTTCGCGACGCAACCGCAGCACAGGCCGCTGCACGACCAGGTGGAGGGTGGCGGTGGCCCCGGCCGCGAGGGCCAGGAGCACGACCGCGGCGAGGAGGGCGAGACGAAGGTCACCGGTCCCGGCCCCATGACGCTGGGTTCGCACCGTTGTGACGACCGTCAGTCCGAGCCCGCTGCTCGGGCTCTCCTTCGAGGCAAGTCCCCGGGCCACTGCGGCGTACCCGACGGCGGTACGGGTGTTGCCGTCCGCTGCCCGGACGAGGCTGCCGCTCGGACCGTCGAAGCCGCCGGCGGCGGCGGTGTCCGACGGTCCCTTGCTCTGCGCCTCGCGGGCGGCCATGCCGGCCAGCGCCCTGGCCCGGTCGGTGGCGGATCCCGGCCCGGCCGAGAGGAGGGTGGACCCGTCACGGTCCACGACGTCGAGCGTGTGATCACTGCTGACGGAGATGCCCGGCAGCTTCAGGCTCTGGGAGGCGACGAGCAACTCCTGCCTGCCGCCTTGCGACAGCGTCGCGAAGACCAGTAGCCGGGTGACGCCCGAGTCGTCCCGAACGAGTGCCGGAGGCGGGTTCGCCGACAGCCCACGGAGGTTCACCTTGCCGAGCGGTACGGCCTCGCCCTGCGAGGCGAGCAGCCGACCGGTGGACAGGTCGACGACGGCGGTACCGCGCCACTTGCGGTACGCCCGGTCGAGGCGGGTCAGCATTCCGTCCGCCGGTACCGAGGGGGAGCCGCCGAAGTCCGCCGCTGCCACCCGCAGATCGGAGACGCTCTGGTCGACGGCGCCCTGCAGTGCGACCGCCCCGTCCTCCGCGATGTGCTGCTGGGAGCTGAGGACGGCCTCGGGCACGCCCCGTTCGGCATCGCTCCCGACGGCGAACACCGTCAGGCCCGCGATGAGCGTCAACAGAACCGGCAGGGCCACCAGTGGCGGCCGCACACCTCCCAACACAGCCATGTCGGCCCGACGCCGAGCCGGGCTCTGCGTGGATATCGGGGATCGAGTGGTGGTCAAGAAGAATCCTTCCCAGACTCTGCCGATGTCGCGTGAAGCAACGAAAAGAAGTTCTTGACCTGTCTGACGGAGGGAATACTTCTTCGGTTTATCGGTGAGGTGTGACGACACTCACCCCACCGGCGGCAAAGCACCGCTTCATGCACACCGGAAAGGGTCACAAAGCCCGTCTGACCTGCTAGTTCACAAGACACCAGCGACGAACCGGACGGCTGGTCCGTTCAATTCCACAACATCTGCAAGATCGCTGAAATTAAGCTTCACGAAACGCGCACACATTGCGATGGGACACCCGCTGACGAGGCGATAATTCCCCGCAGGGATTATTTTTGATTTCTTCTGGATTGCCCATCCCGCAGTCGGCTGCTCCACCCCCGCCGATCGGCGGGGGTGCGTTCTGCTCAGCCCTGCGCGCGGCAGTCGTAGAGGCCGAAGTTGCCCCTGGTGCGCCAGCCGTAGGCCCCGGAGCGGATGCGCTCGCAGTGGGTCTTCACCCAAGTGGTGGCGGGGGTGGTGGGTCGCAGGTGGGTGAGCAGCACGTAGCGGAGTCGGTGAGTGGCGATCAGGTGGCCGAGCTGCGGGGCCCTGGGGAAGGGGGTCTTCCCGGTGAATCCGCCCATGACGAGCACGGGTTGGGGCTGGGCGCGCAGCAGACGTTCCGCGGGGTAGGCGGCTTGGGTCGCGAGCAGGTACTTCTCGTCCTTGCGGTGCGCGATGAGGTAGTCCAGCAGGGCGGTGTCGCGGGCGCTGGGCCGGCCGAGCTCGGCCCGGCGGAGAGCGGACGGGTCGTGGAGGGCCCTGCGGTGGAACTCGCCGACCGGACCCGCCGTCGGCGACGTGGCGGCGCCCGCGTAGCGCGGGTCGAGAGACGAGACGGCCCAGCCGGCGGGTACGAGCAGAGTGGCCGCGATTCCGGCGGCCAGAGAGCCACGGATCAGCTCCTGGGAGGCGCGTGACCCGCTGGACCACAGGCCGAGCGTCCCGCACACCGCGAAGATCACGGCGAACACCAGCAGCCGGGAGACGAACCACGTCGGCCCGTCGAGTACGAACGCCCAGGCCACCGTCAGCACGATCGCCGACGACAGCCACAGCCGCTGCCGGCCACCCGACTCGTGCGCGGACCGGAAGAGCGCGAGCCCGCCTCCGGCAAGCGCGGCGATCGCCGGTGCGAGCACGGCCGTGTAGTAGACGTGATTGCCGTTGGAGACGCTGAACACCACGGCATGGACGGCAAGCCAACCGCCCCAGAGGAGGAAACCCGCACGCACCAGGTCGGTTCGCGGCTCGCGGGCGCGCCAGACCAGGGCTGTTACGGCGGCGAGCACGGCGAGCGGCAGGAACCAGGCGATCTGCGGGCCGACGGTGTCGTTGACGAGCATCCCCCAGCCGGTGTTGCCGGAGGTACGGCTGGCGGCGGTGCCCGAGACGGAGCCGAAGGCGGTGCCGTCGTCGCTGAAGCGACTCATGCCGTTGTAGCCGAAGACCAGGCTGAAGGGGTTGTTGTTCGACGTACCGTCGACATACGGGCGGTTGTCCGCGGGAGTCACCCACGCGATCAGCGCCCACGAGCAGGAGACGGCCAGCGTGACCGCACCGCTCAGCAGGAGGCGCAGAGCCCTCTGCAACGGCGAGTTCCGCGCGGTGAGCTGATAGACCACGGCGAAGACCGGCAGTACGAGCCAGGCCTGCAGCATCTTCGTCTGGAAAGCGAGCCCGACCCAGACGCCGGACATGATCAGCGGGAGCAGCCGCCCGGTCCGGACCGCCTTCTGCAGGGCTCCGGCGGCTGCCACCAGCAGCAGCGTGAGCGCGGTGTCCGGGATGGTGGCCCTGTTCAGTGCCACGGTGACCGGAGTGGAGGTGAGCGCCAGCGCGGCGATCAGCGCGGCGAACGGCCCGGCCCAGGCCCGGACGATCCGGTGCAACAGCCATACGGTGAGCACGCCCTCGATCACATGGGGCAGCGCAGCGGCCCACGTGTGCGGCCCGAAGAACCATACGGAGACGGCATCGGGCCAGAAGGCGCCGGGCAACTTGTCCAGGGTGATCGAACCGCTGCTGTCGAGACCGCCGAAGAAGAAGGCCCGCCAACTGGTGGCCATCGACCGTATCGCCGCGCTGTAGTAGGGGTGGATCGCGGCGTGCCCCATGTCCCAGGCGTACAGCAGTGCGGCGACGCACAGCACCGCAGCCGACGCCGGGCGTTCCCAGCGCGCGGGAGCTTCCGGTCGGTCGGGGCTGCGGTGCGATACCCGGCGGAGGCCATGGGAGCCGGTGCTTCGGGCGGTGGGGAGGGCTGCCATGGCAAAGGTCCTTGGATCAGTGGTCAGGCGGAACGGCAGGTGAGAGACGGAAGCTGCGACGGCTGACACCCGCCGGCCCCCAAGGCCGTGATCCCGAACAGCAGCCACTTCTTCGTACGGACTTCCCGGGGTGCCCGCCCGAGGCTCAGCGGAGGCGATACGCCAGTTTCGTGGCGCGGTTGAGCAGGTACTCCAGCGGTCCGCGGCGGAAGAAGCGGGACCAGACCGCCGCGAACACGGTGGCCCCGACGACGAAGCAGAGCAGCAACTCGAAAGAGGCGGACTGCGGCGGGGTGACCCCTTCGCCGGGCAGGGCGACGATCACCAGGACGTGCGCCACATAGAGGGTCAGGGACATGGTGCCGACGGCGATGACCGGCGCTGCCAGCCGGCGCAGCCACGGCAGTCGGTCCACGGCCACCGTCGCGCACAGGAGCACGGTGATCGCGACTCCCAGGCAGCCGACGAGGTCGAACGTGGAAGCGCTGTGCGGCTCGGCCGCCAGCAGCCCCCAAGCGTCGGGGCCCCCCAGCCCACCGCCGACCGGCAAGTCGAAGGATCCCTCCGCCATGCCGGGATCCGTCATGGCAGAGGAGTCCTTCACGGGGTCGAAGTCCATGCCGGGCATCCCGGCCGCGATCTTCTGAGCGCCATCGGTCAGCCGGAGCGCCAGCCACGAGACGCCGTATCCGAACGCGATCAGCGCGGGACCGACCACGGCCAGCCGCCGCCGCACCGCGCCGGAGGTCAGGTCGAGCCGGCCCAACGCCATGCCGGTGACCACGAACGTCATCCAGGTGATCGCCGGGTAGAAACCGGTGAGCAGGAAGTCGAGCATGCCCACGCCGGAGATTCGCGCGATCGGGTCCCAGGAGTCGATGCCGTGCACGATCGACTGGGTGAGCAGCGCCCGGATCACGTACGCCAGTTGCGGCGTGACAACCGCGAGCGCGACCGCGGTGATCGCGAGCGTCCTGGCCCGCAGCCGCACCAGGGGCAGGGCCAGCAGGAAGTACACCGCGTAGAAGTTGATGATCACGGCGCCGCCGAAGTCGGTCATCGCCAGCGCACTGCCCACCACCAGCAGGATGACGGCCCGGATCACGATCCTGGCCTTCGCCTGCCGGCCGGCCGGCCCCGTCTTCGGCTCGGGGCGGCCGGCGATCAGCACCAACGAAAACCCGGCGAGGGTGGCGAACAGCGCCGAGGCACGGCCGCTCGCCAGCCAGACGATCCACTGGCCAACGCCGCTGTCCGACGTTGGGAAGGGGTTGAAGGGGCCGACGTGCACGGCGAACATTCCGAACACGGCCAGTGCACGGGCGAGGTCCACCCCGACCAGCCGCGCCATCGGCGCAGGGCGCTCCGTCGCCAGGGCGGAGTCGGGTGAGGGTGAGGGCCGGGGAGGTTCCTTCTTGGCGCTTTCGATCTCGGTCACCGGGACAACCTTGCCGAGGCGGGGGCGGTCGACCATCCGCCGGGCTTCGGGAGCTGTCCCACCGGTCGGCCGACCGACCCCCTCCGATCGGCGGGGGTGAGTGCAGATTCAGTCAGTGACACCATGGACGACGGCGGACATCCGTCCCGCACGCCTTCGTCGCGGGCGGTGCCCAAGCCCCTTGCGGAGCAGGCAGTTGACCGCTTTGGTCCTGCGTCAGAGCGGGAGGTCGTCGGGGAGTACCCGGAACGCCTTGTGGCGGCCCGGCGGGCGTACGGCCCGGAAGTCCCGTCGGTCCAGGGCCGGTTCGATGTATGCCTTCCAGGGTTGCCGAGGGCCGGCCGAGCCGACCTCCCACGCCCCGCTCAGCGGCAATCTACGGCGCACGAGCACACGGCGCACGACACGCTCTCGTACGCGAACAGGCTCCACGCGAGCCTCTCGCCGGGCGGGCGGAACCTGCTCAAGGAGCGCCGGGCGGCGTTGATTCCGCGGGACGGCCAGGAGGACGGGACGCCGCCGGACCGTTCGGCGACGGGTCCGGGCAGGGGGGTGGCGATGGCGCGGATGGCGGAGCGAGGTCCGGAGCCGGATCGGGCGAGGGATAGAACTGGGCGTACCAGCGTCGGAGCCGCTTGATGCCCTGCTCGTGCGGAAGCAGCACGGGCCGCGCCTGATGGATCTTGTGGTCCCAGATCCGCACCTCTTTCCGCACCTCACCGAGCGCCTCGGCCCGGAAGACGAGCTTGAGCGCGGGGGTGAGGAGGCGCAGGCCGCCGTGGCCCGGATGCCGCAGGTAGTACAGCATCCGCAACTCGCTGCTGGTTTCGTCGACGGGGGTGGAGAGCGCGACGGCGGTCACGGACAGCGCGGGTCCGTGCGTCCGGACCACCATGACCCCCGGCCCGTACATGAACGCATCGAACGAGTTGTCGATGTCCCAGCCGAGCACGCGCCGTCTGATCCGTCCGCGTGCCTCGGCGTACGGCCCGTCGGCCCGCCACTCCTGCACGGGCGGCTCGCTCTGCCCGTGAATGAAGTGGAAGTGGGACTCGTCGACGATGTTCTCCCGCATCTCCTGTACGTGGATCCGGGCCCGGCAGGTGTCGTCGACGGGCGAGGCGAAGTCGCGGGACGTGGCCTCCGGGATCTCCGGCACCTCCCACGAGGGCCGTGCCTCGGGGCCGACGTACACGAAGACGAGCCCGCTGTGCTCGCGCACCGGGAGGCCGCCCAGTGCCACCTTGGGTGTGCGCGCCGCGAACGGCGCCTCGACGCACCGCCCGTCTGTCGCGAACCGCCAGCCGTGGAAGGGGCACTCGACCGTGCCGTCCACGACTTTTCCGCCGACGCCGAGATGGGCGCCGTAGTGCGGACAGTGCGCGTCCCGCACGGCGGCCCGCCCGTCGGTCCCACGGAACGCGATCAGCGCCCGGCCGAAGTAGTGCAGGCTGACGACCTTCCCCGGCCTCAACTCGGCGCTGCGCAGCAGGCCGTACCAGCCGAACGGCACGAAGGGCATCGGATACGCGTCGGCACGGGGATCCCGAGGAGCGGCGTTATTGTCATGCCTTCGACATATCATTCCGGCATGGTAGTGCTGCACGCGGGAAGTACACCGTGCGGCGCCGGAAGTGCACCCCCTGCCGTCGGCAGACCACTGAGCGGCAGGAAGACCGCGCCTACGGAGGCCTCGCGGCCATCACTCCGCCTGGCCGCCCAACTCCGCCCAGGTGTAGCTGTCCATACTGTCGTGTGGGCCGAGCCGGGAGAGCTCCGAGCCGTCCCGCCCCACGGCGACGATGAGCGGTCGTATCCCACCGCGCCCTGTGGACGGGGACTTCCAGACGACGATGAGCCTGCCGTGCCCGGGCACCTCGATCCGTCGGTCGCCGAGCAGGAGATGATCCACTTCGGCCGCCACCCGGAGTTCGCCGGCCCCGACCCAGGGGGCCGTCCCGATGCGGTCCGGATGACGATGCCGCAGGCGGTAGGCGTGGCTCAGCCCACCCGCGCCTCCGCCGACCTCGATCATGCCGACCTGACCCGGCCGGCCCGCCGCCGGCCGCTCCGCAGGCAGGTCACCATCCGACCTACTGCCGCCGCCCGTGCACTGCCATTTCCCGTCGCAGCGCTCGATGAGCGCGGTGTGCGTCTCGGCTTTCGCGGATCCGGGGCGCCGGACGAGCCAGACCGCGCCGACACCCGCCTCCCGGTCGACGTCACCCGACACGAGGGTCAGCCAGCGGCGAGGCAACCAACGGGGCTGCGACAGCTCACCGTCGACCACGCGGCGGACCACCCGGGGCAGGACGATCTCCGTCCAGCGCTCGGTACGGCGCATCCGGCGCAACTCGGCGCGAGTGGGCATGTACACACGGTACCCAGTGGCGGGCGTCCGCACGAGCACGGCCGGCGGCCGCGCATCAGGGACGGGGTCCCGGGGCTCCTGTCCGGCTCGCTGGACTGCTCGCGACGAGTGCGCGGCCCAGTCGGGTGACGCTGTGCCGGACGCGCTTGCCGTCCCGGCGGCTCGCGACCAGGCCCGCGGCCCGCAGGACGGATATCTGCTGACTGGTGGTCGGTACCGAGACCCCGACGTCCCCGGCGAGTTCGGAGGTGGACATACCGACGCGCTCTGCGAGCGTTTCCAGGAGTGAGGCCCTGGTCCGGCCGAGCAGCGCGGGGAGCGCCGTGTCGCGCGGATCGTCGTTCGTCACGGCGAGCAGCACATGGGGCTCCTTGCGCACCGGGTACACCAGCGTCGGCGCGAGGGCCTGGTCCACCAGCGTCAGCACTCTGCGCCAGCAGAAGTAGGACGGCACCAGCCGCAGCCCCCGCCCCGCGAGATGCAGGTCCTGATCGACCGGATAGGGGAGGTGCAGGACCGGGGGCTCCCAGCGGGCCGTCGGCAGCTGCTGCAGCAGTGCCTCGCTGCCTCCGTCGACCAACTGCCGTATCCGCAGCTGCACATCGGCGTCGACATGACGTCGCAGGTCCTGCCAGACCGGTGCGAGGGCGGTGTCGAAGTAACCGCGCAGTCCCCGTCCGAGTCGGCCGAGGGCCGCCGTGTGCCCGTCGGCCAGGTCCGCTGTCCAGGAAGGCAGGGACGTGACACCGGCGAGCAGCTCCAGTTCGTGCCGCAGTCGGCGCGGGGAGGTGCGCAGCACCGTCTCGATCGCATTCCGCGGATCGACCTCCGGCTCGGCGGGCGTGAGGAAGTCGGGGATGTACGGCCCCAGCGGCACGAGTGGCCGCAGGGTCGTTCTCAGCAGACCGCGGTCCGGTCGCCGGAACAGCTCGGCCGTCGCGCGCCGGCGCCACTGCGCGAACAAGAGGTCGCCGTTCCGGCTCTGCAGCCGGCACAGGCTGCAGACCACCTCCCACATGGGTTCCGGCTCACGGGCCAGGCGGATGCGTTGAAGATCATCGGCGGTGAAATGGACGCGCAGCATGAGGACCCCCGTTACTCCTGCCGACAGCTTGGTCCCGGGGGAATGGAGGGGGCGAGGAGCAATCGGGCCAATCCGGATAGTTTTGGCTGCAATCAAAAGGTTTGAGCTGATCTTGCCCGCGACCGGAAGCTGGATCCGACCACCCACCGAACGGAAACGGGGAAGAACCATGAATCCAAGGCGTCATGTGCGCCGGGCCGCACTGGGCCTGGCCGCCACCGCACTCGCCGTCGGCGGACTCGCGACAGGCGGGTCCACCGCGCAGGCCGCAGAGACGACCGCGAAGGCGGCTCCCTCCGACGTCCGGCCGCTCCTCGACCCGGGGCCCGAGTGCACCGGGCAGAGCGGCAACTGCTGGGAGTACTACAGCTGGTACTGGACGTACGAGAGCTGCCAGAGCGCCGGCCGCCAGCAGCTGGCAAGCAACCCTGGTCGCTACAACGACTACAACTGCGCCGGTGACCACGGACTCGTGGTCTGGCTCTGGATGCACCGGCCCTGATCGACGGCACTGACCCGAGGGGCGCGAACCCCCGAGCCCGATGGATCCAAGGCGCCGGGTCCATCGGGCTCAGTGCTGTCCGGGTTCCGCCGCGGCGTGCCACGCTTTGACGACGGGGCGCGAGGAGCGTCCTCGAGTGCCACGGCTCGGGCGCCGGTCTCCGGCACGCCGGGCGCGACGGCCTCGGCGGGTCAGGCCACCGCTTTCAGCAGGCCGGCCAGTACGTCGGGCCGTTCCAGGGCGATGAAGTGGCCTGCCCCGGGGACCTGGGTGAAGTCGGCGGCCGGAAGCAGCTTCCTGTTGGCTTCCCGGTCGGAGGGCCGGGACCAGTCCTTCTCCCCGTAGACGAGGTGGACGGGCGCCTCGACCTCGCGGTAGCGCGAGCGGGCGGCGATGAGGCTGGGCAGGCTCCGGTACACGGCACGGGCGACGGTCGGGTAGCCGGGGCGCCCGCCCACCCGGAGGAGCTCGTCCACGTAGTCCTCCCGCAGCGCGCTCCTGTCGCCGAGGCCGCCCTGAAAGATCTTGCGGAGGGCGGGCTTGGGCTCCACTCCGGCGATCACCGGGCCCACCCCGGGCGCGAGGACACCGCCGACCACGACACGGGCGAGGAGACCGGACCGGGCGATCCCGCCGCGGAAGTCGTAGGTGTTCACCGCGACGACGCGCCGTACCCGCTCCGGGAGGTCGGCCGCGGTGGTCAGGGCGAGCACCGCCCCCATGGACTCCCCGGCCAACGTCACGTCGTTCAGGTCGAGTCCGGTCAGCAGCCGCTCGACGCCCGCGCGCATCGCGGGCTCGTCGTACGACGCCCCGGGCACGATCTCGGAGTAGCCCATCCCCGGCAGGTCGAGTGCGTACACGGTGTACCGGTCCGCGATCAGCGGGACGAGGTGGCGGAAGTGCTCGGCCTGGGTGCGCACGGTGTGCAGCAGGACCAGGGGGGCGCCGCTCCCCGCCTTGATGTAGCGCAGCGTTCCCTCGCGGCCTTCGGAACCCGCGCGCGGGGCGAGGGTGTGGCTGGTGGTCCCCTGAACGCGGATCGTGGGACGTGGCTCGTGGGCGGGCATCTCGCCGACTCCTCGTACGGGGCGGTTACTCGGCCAACTGGGGGTACAGCCCCGCCAGGTCGCCGGCCAGGCCGGCCTTGACCTGCCGCGAGACGTCGTCGGCGAGCACCTCGTACGCGCCCGCTTCGACCCCGTCGAGGGCGAGTGCGGCGACCTCGCGCGGGTCGGCCTTGGGCGCCTCGACGCCGGCCGCGAGGTCCGTGTCCACGTAGCCCACGTGCAGTCCGGTGACCGCGATGCCGCGCGGCAGCAGCTCCAGGCGCAAGGAGTTGGTCTGCGACCACAGGGCGGCCTTGGAGGCGCTGTAGGAGCCGCCGAGCGCGATCCAGGAGAGCACGGAGTGCACGTTGAGGAGGTGGCCGCCGCCGTTGCGCTCGATGACCGGTACGAAGGCGCGGGTGACCAGGAGCGGGCCGTAGAAGTTGGTCTCGAACTCCCGGCGCACGTCGTCGACCGGGGAGTCGAGGAAGGACGCGCCGACCGAGGCACCGGCGTTGTTGATCAGCACGGTCACGTCCTGCGCCTGCGCGGCCGCCGCCGCGACGGAAGCCGGGTCGGTGACCTCCAGCGCCACCGGGACGGCGTCCGGGTGCGTGACGCCGCGCGGGTCGCGGGCCGTGGCGTAGACCTTGCCGGCGCCACGCGCGTACAGCTCTTCCACCAGGGCCTTGCCGATGCCTCGGCTACCGCCGGTGACGAGGACGTTCGCGCCCTTCAAAGCAGTCATGACTCTCTCCACGAAGTGAGAAACCGATCGGTTTCCACCAACGTAAACCGATCGGTTTCCAGGCGCAAGCCGCACGGGGCGGCCGGACTCGTGGCGGTCGGACTCGTGGCGGTCGGACTCGTGGCGGCCGCGCTGTTCGGCTTCGGCGTACTGGGGCGGTACGACAGCGAGGGCCTGCACGCGCCCCGGGGAGACGAAGCCCGACAGGACCACCGTCCCGGCGCAGCGGCAGGTCACCCGGGGCGGGGCCATGGCCCGGCGCCGCCCGGAACCACCTGAAACCGATCGGTTTTCATCACGTCCGCCCGGGGTTAACCTCGCGGTATGACCACCGAAGTGAAGCTGAGCCCCAGGGAGCGGTTGCTGGAGGCGGCGGCCACGCTCACCTACCGCGACGGCGTCGGCATCGGCATCGAGGCGCTGTGCAAGGCGGCAGGGGTGTCGAAGCGCTCCATGTACCAGCTCTTCGAGAGCAAGGACGAACTCCTGGCAGCAAGCCTGAAGGAGCGCGCCTCCGCCTATGCGGCGACCCTCCTGCCCGCGACGGACGACGGCCGGTCACCCCGCGAGCGGATCCTGCACGTCTTCGGGCAGGTGGAAGCACAGGCCGGCGCGCCCGGGTTCCGCGGCTGCCGGTACCTGGCCGTACAGGTCGAACTCAAGGATCAGAGTCACCCCGCCAGCCGGGTCGCCCACCAGATCAAGGCGAACCTGACCGCCTTCTTCCGCACCGAGGCCGAGCAGGGCGGGGCGGCCGATCCCGATCTGCTGGCCCGGCAGCTCAGCCTGGTCTTCGACGGCGCCAGCGCCCGCGCGGGAATCCAGGCCGACGACCTGACCGGGCTCGTCGCACCCACGGTGACCACCCTGCTCGACGCGGCAGGCGTGCGCTGACATGTCGCCCAGGGCGGCCGAGCCGGCCTCGTCTCAGGCCGGGCTCTTCATCCAGGCGACGAGCCGGGCCCACCAGCGATCGCTCGACCGCCCGGACGAACCGTCCGGGCGTCGCGTGCGAGTCGCCGGCTCCCCCGGGCCCACACGCTCGCGCCCCGCCGATCCGCACGCGCAGCGCTGGGGCGCCGGCACGTCGGCGAGCACCTGCTCCACGTGTCTCCCGCATCCGGCATAGGTCGCCTTCCGGCATGACTGGCAGACGGCACGTCGGCACATGATTCCTCTTCCTCAACTCCCGTATTAATGACCAGTAATATCAACAGTTTCGTCACAATCAAATTCACCATTCCACCACAAGCGGCGCCCGGACGCGCACCACCTCCACAACTAAACACTTCCCGCCAGCAGAAGTTCCAGCTGTCGGAGTGTTACGCCATAAATATCTCGTGGCGCAGCTCACTTGACGACGTTCGAAAGGTGACGGGCGGAATCCGCCGAGGTTGCCCGGGACGCCACATCAATGGTTCCATCGCGCCCGGTCGAGAAAGGGAGGAAATTCTCCGCATAGGTGACAGGCCATCACCGCGCCTTCTCAGATCGTCGACCCGGGCGCGGCGAGGGCGAGCGACCGAGAACGGCAACCGCCCTCACGTGACGGGTGGTGTGTACGCCGGTCAGAAGGGAGCGACGTGAGTTGCTCACACTCCGCAGGATGCCCCCTCTTCCCCTTGCTCAGGGCGAGCCTGAGAGGTTGGCGCGACTACTACTGCGACAGCGAGGACCAGTGGCTCGGCTGTGCGCGCTACCAGGTGGCGCTCACGGGCGAGCGTGTGCCGATCAGTCTGCTGCCCAACGGGGCCCGCGCCCGACACCTTGAGGACACGGCCACCGGCGCGGACCGGTCCGCCGCACGGAGCCCGGCGCGGGAACCCCGGCAGCCCTCTCCCCCACAGCCCGGTCCCTGGCCGCCGGAGCAGGCGTCCTGGTCGCAGCCGGCACCGGCGCGGCCACCACAGCCGTCGGCACCTGTGCCCGCGCCACCGGAGACCGCGGACTGGTTCGGGCCGGCGTCCCCGACGATTCCGGTCTCGCATCACCGACCGTCACCGTCCCCGCAGATACCCCCGCCCCCGGACCGCCCCTCTCGACACGCGGGGCAGAGATCCAGACCGAAACGCGGCTGGTGGGCTCGACTCACCGCATGGATGGGAGGCCCCGCATGAGTGACTACTGGCCCTGGTGGGCCGGCGCCGCCGGGCTCGCCCTGATCACCGTCAACTACACCCTCGCCACGGACCGGTCCTTCGGGGTGTCGTCCGCGTGGGATCGCGTGCTGCACTGGCGCAGGGAGCGCCGCCTGGAGCGGATGGACGAGGAGTTCACCGACGAGCGTGATCTCGCCGACGCCCTCGCCGCGGCCACGGCGGAGCACTTCGGCACCGGCCCCACCGCGCCCGGCGTACCGCCGGCCCCGTACGGGACCGCACAGCCGCCCGAATCCGAGGTCGGACCGACGGCGGGTGCGGACACCCCGGTGACGAGCCCGGCGCCGCTGGCCACCCAGGCCGCCCTGCTGGTGTCGATCTTCTTCGGCGGACTGATCGCCGCGGTCACCTCCGGGCGGTTCCACCTCCGCTTCGACATGGGCCCGGGATTCCGGGACGTGGTCACCGCGAACCCGATCACCATGATCATCCTGTTGTTCGCCGGGGGCGTGCTGGTCGGCTTCGGCACCCGCCTGGCCGGTGGGTGCAGCTCCGGCCACGGACTCAACGGCTGCGGCCGTCTGCGCCCGGTCAGCCTGGTGGCGACCGCCGTGTTCTTCGGGACCGCCGTCGCGGTGTCGTTCCTGCTCTGGAAGGTGATCTGATGCGCACTCGGGGCGCGATCCTCCTGGCCAACGTCATCACCGGCCTGGCCCTCGGCTACACCGTCTCCAACATCGGCTTCGGCGACTACACGCAGCTGAACCGCATGTTCACCTTCCAGGACCTGCGGATGCTCCTCTCCTTCGCCGGCGCCGTCGTGATCATCATCGGCGCGTTCGCCGTGCTGCGGGTACCTCGCACCCCGGGGCGCATCCACGCCGGCGTGATCCCCGGCGCGGTGCTGTTCGGTACCGGCTGGGCGATCTCCGGTGGGTGCCCGGCGATCCCGATCGTCCAGGTCGCCGGCGGATACCTGCCCGCCCTGGTCACCATCGTCGGTGTCATCGTCGGCATCCGGCTGTGCCGCTGGGCCAACGGCCGTTACTTCCACTTGGACCGCGGTTCCTGCGGCCTGTGACACGCCACCCGGGTCCCGCGCCCGTCAGAAGACGCGGATCGGGATCTCGGCAGGGGCGGTGAGGAGGTCGGAGATCTCGTCGTCCAGGCGGACCAGGGTGAGGGAGAGACCGGCCATGTCGAGCGAGGTGCAGTACTCACCGACGTAGCTGCGGTCGATCTCGATGCCGCGCTCGGCCAGCTGCTTGTGGGCCCGGCCGTACACGAGATACAGCTCGCCCCACGGCGTGCCGCCGAGACCGTTGACCATCAGTGCCACGTGGTCCCCCGAGGAGTACGGCAGGTCGTCCACGACCGCGCTGACGAGCTCGCTCACCATCGCGTCCGCCGACTGGAGTTTCTCCCGCCTCCGGCCCGGCTCGCCGTGGATGCCCACGCCCATCTCCACCGCGTCGTCCGGCAGGTCGAAGAGCGGGGAGCCCTTCGCCGGCGGGGTGCACGCGGTCAGAGCCATGCCCATGGAGCGGGTGACGGAGTTGACCTTCTCGCCGATCCGGTGGACCTCGTCCAGGTCCGCGCCCCGTTCGGCGGCCGCGCCGACCGCCTTCATCACGAAGAAGTTGCCCGCCACTCCGCGTCGGCCGACGGTGTACGTGGAGTCCTGTACGGCCACGTCGTCGTCGATGAAGAGCGTACGGACGTTCAGCCCGTCGGCCTGGGACAGCTCCTCGGCCATCTCGAAGGCCATCCGGTCCCCGGTGTAGTTGTTGACCAGCAGCAGAACGCCCTTCGGGGAGGCGACCAGCTTGACCGTCTCGTAGACCGAGTCGGCCGGCGGCGCGGCGAACACGTCGCCCGGGCAGGCCGCGTCGAGCATTCCCCTGCCCACGGTCATCACATGCGCCGGCTCGTGACCGGAGCCGGAGCCCTGGACGATGGAGACCTTGTCCTCCTGCGGGACGTCGGCACGCATGATCAGGTTGTGCTCGGGGACGTACCTCAGTGTGTCCGGGTTGGCCAGGGCCAGCCCCTCCAGCATCTGCGCGACGTAGTTCTGCGGGTCGTTGACGAACTTCTTCATCGCCTCGCTCCTTCGGGTCGGTCGTGGGCGTCCCACTCGTCGGCGATGCGCTCCGCCATGACCGCGACAGCCACCGCGCCGGGGTCCGGCGAACCGATGCTGCGCTCCCCCGTGTAGCTCTGCCGGCCGCGTCGGGCCTGCATGGAGGTCGTCGCGTCGGCCGCGGTGCGGGCCGTCACGGCGGCCAGCCGGGCGAGTTCCGCCCCGCCGGGCCCCGGGCCGCCCTCGGCCAGCCGCCGTTCCAGGGCGTCGGTCATCGGTATCAGCGCGTCCAGCAGCGTCTTGTCACCGAGGTCGGACCTGCCGCGCGCCTTGATGCCCTCGGCCGCGGCCCGCAGCATCGCGACCGCGTCGGTGGCAGCCAGTTCCGGGCGGTCCCGCACGGCCGCGGACGCCCGCAGCAGGGCGGTGCCCCAGAGCGGCCCCGACGTGCCGCCGACGCGCTTGGAGACCACCATGGCGACCTTCTTCAGGAAGTCGGACGGCGAGTCGGACACGAGGGTGTCCCAGTCGGCGAGCACGATCTCGAAGCCGCGGGCGAGGGAGTACCCGAAGTCCCCGTCACCCGCGACGGCGTCGAGGTCGCCGAACGCCTTTTCGTTGTCCACCGCGGTCCGCGCCATGGTCCGGACGACGAAGGCGAGGTCACCGGCGGTTGTCGATGGCGATGACATGGTTCTCCTGACTTCGACGACATGGGCCTCGGCGCGGAAGGGGCTTCGGCGCGGCATGGACGTCGACGACATCAGTCCGTACGGGCTCCCGGGCCTCCGGACGGGGTGAGCAGGGCGGCCAGGTCCGCGAGGACCACCCAGGGCCCCGGTCGGGTACCGAGCGGATCGCTGAGCACCCGGACATGGGTCTCCTCCGGTGCCGGATCGCCGAGCGAGGTGACCACCAGCGAGGCCCCGGTGAAGTCCTCCTCTCCGGTGTAGGCGCTGGTCGTGACGGCACAGGTCAGCCCGGCGCCGAGCGCGGCCAGCAGGCCGTTGCGGCTGTCCTCGATGGCGAGGGCGTGCTCCGGATCGACGCCGAGCCGCTCGACGGTGACGGCGTAGATGTCCGGGGCCGGTTTCTTGCGGTCGACCACATCACCGGCGAACACGCTGAAGTGGCCGGTCAGTTCGGGCCCCATGGCGAGTTCGAGCACGCTGCGGACGGACGCCTCCGCGGAGGTGGAGGCGACCGCGAGCGTCCACCCGGCCTCGTGGGCCTCCTGCGCGACCCGCCGCACACCGGGCCTGGGCGGGATGTCTCCGCCGCGGATGATCCCGGTGTAGATCTCGGTCTTGCGCCGGTGCCAGCGGGCGACCTGCTCGTCGAGAGCGTCCGGGTCGGAGGGCAGACCGGCCGCGGCGAGGAAGTCGGGGGTCAGCAGGGTCCGCATCCGCTCCTTGCCGCCGCCGACCTTCACCTTCTCCGCGTACTCCTCGTCGCTCCACCGCACGGGCAGGCCGAACTCCTCGAAGGTCTGGTTGAACGCGCGCAGGTGTCCGTCGCGTTCGGTGTCGGCGAGGACACCGTCGCAGTCGAAGACGAGCGCGGGCATGGCTCAGCCCGCCCGCCCGGCGCTGCCGAAGAGCCGCATCAGGGAACCGGCCAACTCGATGACGTCCTGGCGGACGGCCCGGAAGAGCGACGGCGGGTCCCACTTCTGCCGTTCCGCCGCCGTTTCGAGGAAGGCCAGGTTCGACTTCATGTACGTCTCCTTGAGAGCGGTGGAGATGTTGACCTTCGCGCATCCCCGGGAGATCAGGTCGTGGAACTGCTCGTCGGACAGTCCGCTGCCGCCGTGCAGCGCGATCGGTACCGGATGGGCCGCCACGATGTCGGACACGCGCTGGGCGTCGAGCACCGGCGCCTGCTTGTACGACCCGTGCGCGTTCCCGATCGCCGGTGCGAACACGTCGACGTGGGTGGTCCGCAGGAAGTCCAGCGCGACGGCGAGGTCCTGCCGCTCGGCGGCGGTCTCGGTGCCGATGCCGTCCTCCACACCGGTGATCGACTCGATCTCACCCTCGACCGCGGCCCCGTGCGCCCGGGCTTCCGCCACGACCTCGACGGTCTGCCGCATGTTCTCCTCGACCGGCATCGTGGACGCGTCGAACAGCACCGAGTTCCATCCGCGTCGCAGGCACTCGGTGATGACCTCGCGCTCCGGACAGTGGTCCAGGTGCAGGGTGACGGGCACCTCGATGCCGGCGGTCATCGCCTTCCACATGGCGTAGAGCACGTCGCTGCCGATCGACCTGACCGTCTTCACGGAGGTCTGCACTATCAGCGGTGACTCGTTCTCCACCGCGGCCGCCAGCACGGCCTCCATCGTGAGGTCGTTGAACACGTTGATCGCCGGTACGGCGTAGCGCTCGTCGAAGGGCGCGGAGAGTATCTCGGTCAGCGGTGTCACACCCACGGGCGCCTCCACGTTTTCCGCCCCTCTCCATTGCACGCCCGCGCTCCGGGACCCGCCACTCGTCGCCGGGACGGCGGCGGCCCCGGCGGGTCCCCACCGGGTGGCGTGGCTACGGCCGCCCTACGCCCAGCAGCCGTTGACCGTGGCGGCCAGGCCGTCCAGGGTGTCCTTGATGGCGTCCGGGGCGGCTGGGGAGCCGTTCTCGATGAAGGAGAAGACCTTCCAGCGGCCGTCCTTGGCCTTCGTCAGTCCGCTGAGCGCGAGTGCGCCGGTAAGGGTGCCCGTCTTGGCCTTGACCTTGCCGACGGCACACCGGGAGTGCGCGGTGTCGAAGCGGCCCCATTCGGGCCCGAGGGTGCTGCCCGCCTCACCCGCCACCGGCAGTCCGTCGACGACGTACTTCAGGGTGTTGCCGTGACGCGGGTCGGCCGCGACGGCGAGGATGTCGGCGAGGGTCCGTGCCGGGATGCGGTTGGCGCGCGAGAGGCCGCTGCCGTCGTGGATGACGAAGTGGTCCAGGGACACGCCGTAGCGGGTGAGCACCGTACGTACGGCCGCCGTGCCGCCCTCGAAGGTGGCCGGGCGGCCGGAGGCGAGCGCGGTCATCCTCAGCAGCGTCTCCGCGACGTCGTTGTCGCTCACCTTGAGCATGTGCTTCACGATGACGGACAGCCGGTCGGACCGGTGCTGGGCCACGGGAACGGTTCCGGTGCCGGCGGCGCCGCGGGTGACCTGGCCGGTGACGGTGACGCCCTGCTGGGTGAGGAGTTGCGCGAAGGATCGTCCGGCGTCCAGGGCGGTGTCCGCGACCATGCGGCCGTCCACCACCAGGGACCGTACCGGGGCGACGGTGTCCGGGTAGTAGCCGGTGTTCCAGCCGGTGGCGAGCGTGGGCTTGGGGAAGAGGCTGTCGTCGACCCGGACCTTCACCGAGGTGAGACGCGCGTTGCGCAGCCCCGCGGCCGCCGTCCTGGCGAGCGCCTTGAGGTCGCCGGTGGTCAGCGTGCGGTCCCCTCCCCCGACCAGAGTGAGGGTGCCGCCACCGTAGACGACCTTCGTGGTGAACCGGTGGTCCGGGCCGAGGACCGTCAACGCGGCGGTGGCTGTGGCGAGTTTGGTGTTGGAGGCGGGCATCAGAGCGGTGGTCGCCTGGTGACCCCAGACGGTTCTGCCGGAGTTGGTGTCGATGACGACGCCGCCGAACGTGCTGCCCAGCCGAGTGTCCTGAACGCGTCCGTCGAGGTTCTTCGCGATCTTCTGCTCGGCGGAATCGAGTGCGGCGCTCTTGGCCACGGGCTTGTCCGCGGCGAACGCCGACGGACCGGCCAGGATCGACCCGGCGACGGGGGCGGTCAGTGCGACAAGGGTCGCTCGCCGGACCGACCGACTGGGCGTTCTGGTCTTGCGGTGCCGTCCACGCGCGGGGGCGACGGAGAGGGATCTGGGCATACGAGAACCTCGCTGCGCTGTGCGGGGACGGGATGTCTGCTGTGGATCTTGCGAGCGAAGCTAGCGACGAGGTTTCAGGTTGTGATGGCTGTTCGGTAAAGAAAACACCGGGTGGCCTCGGCATCGATGACTCCCAGCGCCCGGGAATCCGGCGTCCTCGTCCAGGACTGTGTGCGCAGGGCGTCCAGCGGCTCAGGGTGCCCGGGGCTTGCGTCCGCGCCGGTCGCAGGGGGCCGGGCACACGGCGCCCCGGCGTGCTCGTGGCCACCGCCCCACCCGGAGGATGCCACTGGTTCCGGGGGTGCTGCGGTGGCCACGAGAGATGCTGGAAGCCCGGAGGCTGTCCGGGCTGGTTACCGCCCGACCGGGTGGAGGTAGGTGGCCGGGTGGGTGGCGCCGTCCTGCTTGAGGATCTGGCCGCCGAACGGCCACTTCAGGGTGAAGTGCTCCGTCTCGTTGGGCGGGGTGACCAGGAACTTCGCCGGAACGAACTTCTCGTCCCGCGGCGTGGACGCGGCCACCGGGAGCAGGGTGATGCCGAAGTCCGTGGTGTCACCCGGCTGCAGGACCAGCTGCTCGGGCTTCTCGGCGGAGCGCGCCAGCGACCAGGTGCCGTCGGTGGGCTGCGCGCCGACCATGTCGACACCGGCGAAGCCGTACAGGGTGCAGGTGTGCGTGCTCTGGTTGGTGAACCAGATGAACGCCTCCGTCTGCTTCTCGGTCTGTCCCATCTCCGGCTTGGCGTCGTCCCCGGTGGCGAAGCCGGCCTTCAGGTCGGCGGTGTGACAGCGGGCCGGTGCGGCCTTGACGGTGGCGGCCGAGGCCGGGACGGCGGCAGCGGCGGTGCCGGCGACGACGACGGCCGCAAGGGCCACGGCGGTCAGCTTGCTCTTCATGGAGTTTCGGTCCCCTTCGCATATGAATCGGCGCGCGAGGTCACGGCGCGCGTACGCACCTGAAGAGGGGAAATCCCCGGAAGCGGTTCGGCCTGCCGGAGTCATTGCCCTTTCCGCCTTCGAATTTGCCCGAAAGGGCAGGCTCGGGAAACTCTGCTGCGGCGACGCAACCTGGTCCACCGCCCGCTCGTATCAACAGTCGACCGAGTCACTTTTGTCGACTTCCGAAAGGTGGAGGTTTCCATGAAACGAACCGTCAAGCGGGCGGCCATGGCAGCGGCTACGACTGTGGCGCTGACGGCGTCACTGACCGCCCTCACCGCGACGAGCGCGTCCGCGATCAATCAGGTCGACTGCGGCCCGTCCGACTTCGTGCAGGTCACGTACCACTACGCCGGGCACGGCGACGAGAACCTGTGCTTGGCCAATGCCGGAGTCTTCCCGCTGCCCGGCAACTCGTGGATCACCCGGATCTCGACCGGCAACAACCGCGTCCAGTGGTTCGGGAACGGGGCGTGGCAGCCCGCCGAAGGGATCAACAAGTGGACCGTCATGACCTGGCCGAACCACCCCGGCGGGGTGAGCGCGTCCTGGGTCCAGATTCTCTGAACCTCGACAGTTGCCCCAAAGGGCAGAACGGCTATCCGGAAGGCAGAGGAACTCCGTGAAACAATTCGCCAAGCGGGCCGCTCTGGCCGCGACTACGACTTTGGCGCTGACGGCCTCGCTGACCGCCGTCACGGCGACGGATGCGTTCGCGATCAATACGGTGCCGTGCGGAAGCAGCGACTTCCTGCAGGTCACGATCCACACGACGGACACCGGCCCCTACGACTGGTGTCTCGCCAACGCCGGGACGTGGGACGACTCGGGCTCCCATACGTGGCTTCACCGGATCTCGACCGGCAACAACCGCGTCCAGTGGTACGGGGACGGAAGGTGGCAGCCCGCCACGCCGATCGACAAATGGACCGTCTACACCTTCCCCAACAACCCGGGTGGGGTTCGTATGGACAAGATCAGGATCCTTTGAACCACTGGTCACAGTCCACCGGTGACACCGGGGCGGCGGTCCTCCCGGGCCGCCGCCCCTCTCGCTCCGCGTGCACTCCCTCTGATCGAAACGTTCAATACCACGGTCCCGTATCCACCGCCCTATCCGGTCCAGCGGGAGGCCAGGTGGACGCCGGCGAGTGCGACGGCCAGGCCCGCGCCGAGTGCCAGCGCCAGCAGGGACCAGCGTCCGGCGCGCAGCGGAGCGGTGATGCCGTGACGTGCCGGGCGGCGTCGCAGATCGGCGCCGACGAGGCGCGGCAGCCGCCACACGTAGGCGAGGACGTGTACGGAGGTCACGGCGATCCAGCAGACGAAGCTCGCCTTGTGCAGCAGGAGCACGGGAACCGGGCCGGTACCTGGTCCGAGCAGGGCCAGGGCCACTCCCGTGCCGAGGACGGCGACGCTCGTGGCGACGACCAGGGGGCCGAGCACGCGCAGCAGGGGTGCGGGCGGCCCCTTGCGACGGTATGCGGGCGAGCCCGTGTAGTAGCGGAGGAACCGGTAGCCGGTCGAGCCGATCTTCAGGCAGACCGGGCCGGTCAGCAGCAGTCCGATGAAGAAGTGCAGGGTGAGAAGCCGCCCGAGGAAGAGGATGGTGACGCCCTCGACGGCGAACAGGACCAGCAGCACCGCACCGGTCGCCGCGGTCAGCCGCTCATTGCCCTCCGGGCCGCCGGACGCCGTGGCGGCCGCCTCCGACGTACTGTGCGCCGGTGCCCGGCCGCCGATCACGGTCACTCGTCCGTCCTCCTGGTCGTCAGGCCCCACCCGGCCCGGATCGCGTGCCGTCCCGCCCGCTCCGTCGTTCACGTCCGCTGGTCCGGGCCGCGCCCGGGTGCCCGGTCCAGGCGCAGTGCCAGCGCCGGGCACGCGGCCACGGCGCGCCGTGCGTGCCCGAGGGCTTCCCCCGTGAGCGGGGCCGATCCCACGATCGGATAGCCCCACTCGTCCAACTCAATGATCTCTGGGAGGAGTTCGGCGCACAGGCCGTATCCGTCGCAGGCGATGCGGTCGATTCCTAGGGCGTGTGCGGCGGCCATGCCGGTCACCTCCAGTCCCGGTCGTCGGGTGCCGGTGCGTCCGGTACCGGCAGTACGGGCTCGTCGCCCGCCGCGGCGCACGGGCCGGCGCTCAGGTGGTGCCGTACGTCGTCGGCGAAGACCCGCAGAGCGGTCACGGCGAAGCGTGACGCACCGTCGGGGTGCCGGCAGGCGCCGCGCCCGGCGAGCAGCCCCGCACGGCCTTCCAGACGGCGTACCGACTCCGGGGCGGGACGGCCCCAGGCCAGGTCCGCGAAATCCGCGGCGACGGCGGGCAGCCCGAGCCGGCACGGTCCGCACTGGCGTGCGCTCTGCGCCGCGAGGTGGCCGAGCACCCTCGCCGCCTCCGCCAGACCGCAGGCACGGGCGGGCAGCGCCACGACGACCCCGGCACCGGGCCCCGCGCCCAGCACGGCCAGGTCCTGTTTGGCGAACGGGACGCGCACCGCCCGCGCCGCCGGCAGCCAGCTGCCGAAGAAGCCGCCCAGCAGCACGGAGCCGAGCGGTTCCGCGGGCCCCCCGGCGGTGTCCAACACCTCGCCGAGCGGCAGGCCCATCGGAACCTCGTAGACGCCCGGCGTGCGCAGCGCACCGGAGAGGGTCACGAGTGTGGTGCCGGTGGCGTCGGGACGACCCGCCTCACGGAACCAGCCGGGACCGTAGCGTGCGATCAGCGCGAGGTGGGCGAGCGTCTCGACGTTGTCGACGAGGGTGGGGCGCCGGTCGACGCCCTTCTCGAAGGGCCGCGGAGGGGTCGCCAGCGGACGGGCGTCACCCCCGTTCAGCCAGCTCACCAGCGAGGTCTCCTCGCTGGAGACGTAGTGGTGGGGCAGTTCGTGCACCTGCACCGGCACCGGGTCGAGGCCCCGCGTCCGGCGTTCCGCGACGGCTTCGCGCAACGCCTGTGCCTGGTCCTGCCTGGTGCGCGGCAGACACAGGTGCGCCACGTCGGCGCCCACCGCGGCGGCGGCCAGCACGGCACCGTCCAGCACCAGGTGGGGGGCGAGGTCCAGCAGGGTCTCGTCCTTGCGGCTGGCCGGTTCGCTCTCCATGCCGTTGGCGACCACGACGGCGCCCCGGCCGGCGGCGACGGTGCGCAGCTTGCGCCCGGTGGGGAAGGCGGCGCCGCCCCTGCCGGTCAGCCCCGCGTCCTCCACCGCGCGCACCAGCCGGTCGGCCAGGTCGGCGGAACGGGGAAAGGGCGGCGGACCGTACCGGTGGAGGTGCTCGTCCAGGCCGGCCGCCCGGCCGGTGGCGTACCAGCCGTGCAGCAGCCGGGATCCGTACGGGCCGAGCATGCCCTCCCGGCCTCCCCCGGCCCGCGGGGCCGTCAGTCCCCCGGTGGGGCCTGCCATGGCGTCGGTCATCGCGTCGGTCATTCGTCGCCTCCCTCGTCATCGGCCGGCGCGGTCGCCGGGTGGACGGTGCCGGTGCCGGTGCCGGTGCTCGTGGCCGTGGTGCCGCCCGCGCGGTGCGACCACCCGGGTTGCAGCGGGCCGGACTGCAGGAACACGGCCAGCACCACGGGGACCACCACCGCGGCGAGGCCCGTCCAGAGCCGTACCGCGACCCGGCCCGGTCCCGCCCGGTACAGCCGCCACCAGACGGCGGCGACCACGAGGACGACGCATCCGGCGTAGAGGGCGAGTTGCGGCGTGAGCCGGGTGTCGGTGCCGGTCCCGGCCGCGTGGAAGAGCGCCACCGGCCAGGCCGCGTAGGCCAGCCAGTGCACGGACTTCCACCGCCGCCGGCCCATGCGCAGCCGTACCGCGCTGGTGGCGGCGACCGCGAGCAGCAGGTCGAAGGCGACCGTGCCGAGCCCCAGCCAGAGCGGCCGGTACGAGGCGGTGAACGGTACGACCGTCACCAGCCAGCCCAGGTGGACGAAGGTGTCGAGGATCGCGGTGGCGATGTGCAGGGCCAGGAAGGCCAGGGTCAGCACCGACAGGTTGCGGTGCAGCGCGCCCACCTCGAAGCGGGCGAACCGCCGCGGTTCGTACCGTCCGCTGACGGCGATGCCGAGCGCGACGGTCGTGGTGAGCAGCACCAGGGCGACGGTGCCGCCGGCCCGGGTCGCGTACCACAGCGGGCTGGGACCGGCCGCGGCCAGTGGAACGAGTCCGGTCACCGGGCACCTCCCGCGGTGGTCCGCGCCGCCGTGTCCGCGGGCCAGCCGCAGACCCGCTCGACGGCGCCGTCCACGCGGACCAGCCGCGCGGGCAGCCCCGCCCGGCGCAGCCGGCCGAGGGCGCGCTCGCCGACGACGACCGCCTCGGTGCTCGCGGTGTTGGCGGCCACGCAGCTGACGGCGGCCACGCTGACGGTCCGCCACACCGGCGCGGGGTTGTCGCCCGTGCGGGGATCGACGATGTGGTGGACGCGCCGTTCCCCACGGCGCCAGGTCCGCACCGCGGTGCCGGAGGTGGCGAGTCCGCCCTCGGTGATGCTCACCGTGGGCCGTCCTGCCGTGCCGGGGGCCGCGTGGTCGTCGGCGACGGCGATCCGCCAGCCGCCCGGCGGCGGGTCACCGGCGGCCGAGAGATCACCGCCGAGGTTGACCAGGACGCCGCGGCCCGTCACCTCGGCGGCGCGACGGGCGGCCCGGTCGGCGGCGAGGGCCTTGGCCGTCGCACCGAGGTCGAGCGCGACGCCCGGGGGCAGCCGCAGCCGCCGTGCGGTCCGGTCCCATGCCACCGCCCGCCAGTCCGCGCCCGGTCCGGCCGGGCGTACGGGGCCCAGGTCCTGCGGGCGCAGCGCGGCGAAGGTGAGCGCGGCGAACGTGCTGCCGTAGCCGAGCGCGCGCACCGCGGTTCCGACGGTGGGGTCGACGACCCCGCCGGTCACCTCCGCCGCGTGCAGCGCCACGTCCAGGGCCTCGGCGAACAGCGCGCTCACGGACACGGCGGCGCCCCCCGCGGCGTTGACGCGGGACAGTTCGGAATCGGGCCGGAAGCGGCTGCACGCGGCGTCGACGGCGACGAGTTCGGCGTCGAGCACCCGGCGTGCCGCCGGCAGGGCGCCGGGGTCGGTGACGAGCAGCGTCGCGGTGGTGCCCAGCGCGGGGAAGGAGACCGACGCCGGAGCCGGTGCGGTGGCGGGGGTCATGACGCCCCCGACGTGGTGTGCGAGGGCTTGGGAGTCGCCGCCGGGGGTTTCCTGGGCGCGGGGGTCGCCTGACGGGTGGCGGGAGCGGTCCGCCGGTGGTGGGCGGTCGGGTGCGAGGCCTTGCCGGCGGGCGGGGCGGCGGTCCTGTGCGGGGCGGCCGAGTGCGACGCCCGGGGGGTCGTGGACGGACCCGGCACGGGAGCGGACGGCCGCGAGGTGTTCCGGGACGCCGGTGCGGACTTCCCCGGCAGGGTCTGGGCGTATCCGGTGGCGAGCACCACCGAGCCGGCCGCGGCCGCGGCGGCCACCCAGCGGGTGGTGCTCCCGACCCGGCGCAGACCGCGGTCACGGCGCCGGGCGGCACGGGTCGACGGGGAGTGGTCGAGCGGGGAGTCGGGTGGGGACACGGTTCCTCCTCGGCCGTCGGTGTGCCCTCGTGAAGCACCCGGCACCTCGCGGCCTAGCCGGTGACTGTCCGACACCAGCGTGCGCGGGCGGCTGTCGGGATCCGGTTCAGGAATCCTTCAGAACCCGCAAAGATCGGCGGATGCGCTGGTCAGGAGAGTGCGACGAGGTGTTCTCGAGAGGCGCCCGGCACGCGCCGGAGGGGAGAGCCGGGTTTCAGGCGTCGCCCGCCCCGGCACCTCCGGATCCGGACTCCCCGCTCCGGTCGCGTTCCCCGCTCCGGTCGCGTCGGCGCCGTGAAGCGGGCAGCGACAGCGCCACGGTGAGCCCGCCACCGGGCGAGTCCAGCAGCTCGGCGGTACCCCCGTTGGCGGTGATCAGCCGGTGGACGATGGCCAGGCCCAGCCCGGTACCGCTCGCCTCGGGGTTGCCGAACCTGCGGAACGCGCTCTCCCGTGCGGCTCCGCCCATCCCGGGCCCGTTGTCGACGACCCGCAGCTGCACGGTTCCGCCCTGCCGCCTTCCGCTGACCAGCACCCGGCCGCCCTCCTGGACCGCGTCGAGGGCGTTGGCGATCAGGTTGTCGAGCACCTGCTCCAGGTCCCCCTCGCCGAGGAAGGCGGTGAGCCCGGGGCGGCAGTCGGCGGCGAGCCGGATCCGGCCCGCGTCCGCGACGGGCTCCCAGGCGGCGACCCGCTCGGCCACCAGGAGGTCCACCCGTACCGGGACCGGCAGCGGCACCGCGTGCTCGGCGCGCGCCACCGCCAGCATGCCGTCCACCAGCCGGGACAGCCGGGCGATCTCGCCCTGCGCGTCGGCCAGCTCGGCCGCGGTGTCCCCCTCGGCGTCGGCGGCGAGCAGGTCGAGACGCAGCCGGAGCGCCGCGAGCGGGGTGCGCAGCTGGTGCGAGACATCGGCGACGACGGCACGGTGGCCGTGCACCAGGGCCTCGGTGCGCGCGGCCATCGTGTTGAACGTCGCGGCCAGACGGCGTACCTCCTGGGGTCCCGCCCCGCCCGGCGCCCGCGCGTCCAGCGCGCCCTCGCCCAGCCGCTGTGCCGCCGCGTCCAGCACCCGCAGCGGACGGCCGACCCAGCGGGCCAGCAGCACCGACATCAGCACGGCGGTGCCGAGGCCGCCGACACCGATCAGCGCGAGCCAGCCCCACATGGCCAGGATCCGGTCGTGCAGCGGATCGGCGGACCGGCTCAGCACGGCGACCCCGACCGGGTTCGAGTCGTCGCCGATCGCCACGGCCGTGGTCAGCCACTGATCGTCCTGGCGTACCCGGGTGCCGGGGTGGGCGAGCACGGCGGAGACCAGCTCCGCGGAGTCGTCCCCGGCCACGTCGGAACACGCGGTCGACAGCAGCACATGGCCCGCGCCGCCGTAGACGGTCGCGCAGTCGCCCCTCCGGCGGGCCTCCTGGAGGAGGCTCCGGGCCGCCGCGTCCGGCTTGCGGTCGGACAGGTACTCCTCGGCGGCGGAGGCGATCGACCTGGTCCGCGCGGCCGCGTCGTCCCGGAACGAGGTCTGCTCGCGCTGCGTCATGATCAGCCCGAGCGGCACCACCGCCAGCACCAGGACCGCGGTGACCAGGGCGATGACGCTGAGCGCGATGCGGCGGGTCACGGCGGGTCAGCCGACTTCACCGAGGCGGAATCCGCGCCCGTAGACGGTCTCGACCAGTCCGGGCACGCCCAGTTTGCGGCGCAGCGCGGCCATGTGGACGTCCAGCACCTTCGTGGGCCCGTACCAGTGGGCGTCCCAGGCCCGCTCCAGGATCTCCTGACGCGTCACGACCCGGCCCGGGTCGGCGGCCAGACACTGGAGGATGTCGAATTCCTTGGGGGTCAGCGCCACTTCCTCGCCGCCCACGGTCACCTTGCGGGTGCGCGGGTCGACGACGAGCGGGCCATGGGTGAGCAGTTCGGGCCCGGACGGGCGGATGCGCCGCAGTACGGCCCTGATCCGTGCCAGCAGCTCCGCCAGCCCGAAGGGCTTGACCAGGTAGTCGTCGGCGCCCTCGTCGAGCGCGGCGACCCGGTCGCCCTCCTCGCCGCGGGCGGTGACCACGATGACCGCCACGTCGGACTGGCGGCGCAGCGCGCGGCAGACGTCGATGCCGTCCATGTCCGGCAGGCCGAGGTCGAGCAGGACCACGTCGGGCGGCGGTACGTGGCCGAGCGCACCGCGCCCGGTGCCGACGCCGGTCGCCCGGTACCCGGCTCGCTCCAGGCCGCGCACCAGCGACCCGGCGAGCCCGGGGTCGTCCTCGACGACCAGCACGGTGAGGGGGTCGGGAACGGCGCGGGGGCCGGTTTCCTGTGCCACGGCACCCAGCGTAGGACGACGTGCACGGCTTTCCGGATCGCCGGGGCAGGGCACCGGGCAGCGGCCGTCGCCGTGGCCGACCGGCTTTGCCGCATCTGAAGCTTTCCCGAACGGCTCTCCGACGCGGCGCGGCGCAAGCTGGTGACAAGGCGTCCGTGAGCCGGACGACCGCCTCGCGGTACGCCTTCGCCCCTCGTCCGAAGGAGGCCGGCCCATGTCCCTGCCCGGACCCGCACCAGACCCCGACCCCGTGCGGCGACGCGAGCGCGGCCTGCGGCGGGTGGGCACCACGACCCGCCGGACCGCCACGGCCGCGACAGCCGCGGCCCTGCTGCTGGGCGCCGGCTACGCCCACGCGCTGCCGGACGTCTCCCACCTGGCGTTCGGAACGGCCGGGCGGTCCTCCCGCGACCACCCGCGGTCCCCGGCGGGCGCCCCGGCACCCACCTCGCAGCCGGCGCAGACGACGACCGGCGCGTCATGACCTCTCGCCTCCGCCGCTACCGGCCCGCCGCGTCAAGACCTCTCCCCTCCGCCACTACCGGCCCGCCGCGTCAAGACCTCTCCCCACCGCCGCTACCGGCCCGCCGCGTCAAGACCTCTCCCCACCGCCGCTACCGGCCCGCCGCGTCAAGACCTCTCCCCTCCGCCACTACCGGCCCGCCGCGTGGACCGTCCCCACCGCCGCTACCGGCCCGCCGCGTGGACCGTCCCCACCGCGAACACGACGGTCACCCACGTCCACAGCACCGAGAGCGCGACATGTCCCGCCGTCCGCAGCCGGTGCCCCCGCCACAGCCGCGGTGAGAAGTAGGCGAACTCCATCACCCAGCGCAGCCCCCAGAACACGGTCTGCCCGCCCAGCAGGACGGTCGGCAGGGGATCGCCGCTCAGCAGCTCCCGGGCGAACGCCAGCGGCAGCGCACCGAGCAGTACGCAGGTGAGGCCGATGAAGAACAGATGCGCGTAGGAGACCTGCCGGGTCAGCAGGCTGGTGGTGCCGAGGTCGTCCGGCCAGCCCAGGACGCGCGGCAGGACGACGTGCAGCAGCCCCATGCCGATGAGGGCCGCACCGACCAGGCGCAACTGGCAGGTGAGGGCGAGGAGGTGGGTCATGCGGGCCCCCTGGCGAAGGCGAACGCGGTGACCAGCCCGGCGATGCGACGCTCGGCGGCCGGGCGCAGACCGGCGTGCGCGGCCAGCCGGAGCCACTCCGCGCGGGGCAGGAAATGCCAGGCGCCCGGCCCGAAGACGGCCGTGTTCCGGCCGTCCCTGAGGTGTTCCACCAGGACCAGGCGCCCGCCGGGACGCAGGACCCGGGCGCATTCGCCGAACAGCCGCTCCCTGTCCGCCGGCTGCCGCAGTTCGTGGGCGGCGAAGACCAGGAACACGGCGTCCGCCCCGGCCCGGCGCACGGGAAGGGCGTCCGGCCGGCCGGGCACGGCGTGCGGTGGAGGGGGCACCCGGCGCCGGGCCCGGCGCACCGAGCCCTCGGTCATCACGGCGGGGTCGTAGAGGTCCACGGTGATCTGCAGGGAGGCGGGCCAGCGGGCGGCGAGCGGGGCGCTCGCCTCGTCCAGGCCGGTACCCACCACCAGGTGCACGGACGGCGTGCGCGGCAGCAGCGTGTCCAGCCAGTCGTAGTCGTACAGTCCGGAGCGGTCGTAGACGAGCCAGCTCGCCACCGTGGCGGAGGTGAGCAGACCGGCGGCGGCCGCCGAGCCCGCGCGGGCCAGGGTGCGCAGCGGGTGCGGCAGACGGCCGGACAGGGCGGCGGAGACCGCCGCGGTGGTCAGACCGGCGGCGTACCGCGGCCAGTTGTAGGCGAGCACGTCCCGCACGCCCGACCGGTGGGTCACCGCGCACTTCCGCTCTCGGTCCGGCGCAGACCGCGTTCCCAGCCGTACTCCAGGTCGGCGACGTGGAAGGCGTTGGCGAGCAGCGGCCGGGTGCCGGCGAACGGTCCGTGGTCGAAGAAGGTCAGGCGGTGCACGTCGACCGGGACGGGCCGCGGGTCCCAGTGGGCACGGAACGCCTTGATCACGATCATCGAACGGGTCTGCGGCTCGTACTCGAAGGTGTAAGGGAGCGGGCCCGCGAAGCGCCGGGCGGCGCGCGCGTCCGCGAACGGGCTGCCCGCGGGCAGCGGGGCCGGCGCGCTGCCGAGGTCCGCGTGCACGTGCAGGTCCGCCCGGCCGTCGGCGCTGTCCACGCGGAATTCCAGCGACCCGTCCTCGACCCGGGCGCTGATCCGGGCCAGCCGGTAGTTGTAGCGGGTCAGCAGGTTGCCGCCGAGCACCATCAGCCTGCGGTCGGTGTCGCTGCGCAGGATGCGCAGTCCGCGCATGACGCGCCCGCCCGGAGTGCGGAAGCGGGTGAAGACGCGGTAGCCGGTGAGCAGGTGGTCCGCGCCGAGCCGGGCGGGCAGGAACGCCGGCCGCAGGGCTCGGGTGTCCACCAGCGCGGCCGCCACGAACCCGTGCTCTTCATAGGTGTCCAGTTCCAGGCCCGGTGGGACCAGGGGGCGCAGCACGGCGGCCGGCAGTGCGTACGTCAGCACCAGGGAGTGGGCGAAGCGCGTGCGTATCGCGACGGGGTGACGCTGCAGCAGGTGCCTCACGGTTCGATCCTCCGGTCCGGGGCGGTCCCCCCGAGGCGCACGGCCCGTACCACGCCCCACAACGGCGAGCGGTCCCGTGCCGCCCAGCCCGGCCCGTCCGGACCGGGCTCCCGGGCGCTGCGCAGGACCACCACCCCGCCGGGCCGCACCGCGTGCCGTACGGCCGCCCGCAGCCGACGGGCGAAGCCGGGGTCCGGCCCGTCCAGCACGTTCGAGAGCGTCACGGCGTCGTAGCCGCCGCGCGGCGCCCGCTCCAGCGCGTGCACCACGTCGTCGCACACCAGCCGGACGCCCGGCGCCCGCAGCGCCGGGGTGCCCGGTGGGTCCACGCCCGCCAGCAGCCGCCACAGCAGCGGATTGCGCGCGTTGGGATGCGTGCCCACCGTCCGTTCCAGGCGCCGCCGCAGCACCTCGTCGAAACGCGGCGGTACGACACCGGCGAACGACGGGCGCAGGGCCACCGCCAGGGCACCGCCGGGGCGCAGCGCGACCCGCATCAGCCGGCGCAGACCCGGGGTGTCCAGCTCCTCCCGCCAGCGGCGGGCCTGCTCCGCCGGGTCGTCCAGCGTCAGGAAGCCGTGCAGCTCGCTGGGCCGCCAGGCGGGCAGCAGCAGCGCCGCGCTGTTCCGGCCCAGGCGCATGACCGCCTCCGCGGTGCCCTCCCGGGTCCCGCCGCCGGCCAGCCGCCGCCGGGCGTAGGTGAGCTGTACGGGATTCACGTCGACGGCCGTCACCTCGTACCCCGCCGACCGCAGGGCGGCCGCCGTGTCCCCGGCCGAGGCGATGCACAGCACCCGGGCGCCCGGCGCCGGGAAGACCGCCAGCTCGACCCCCCAGTCCTCGTACATCCGTCCGAAAAGCAGGCGTGGGCCGCCGAATCCGCCGAGCAGCCGGCCTCGCGCCCACGGTGTCCCGCTCACTCGGCCGCCGTCCGGGGCACGGTCCAGGTCACCGTCCAGATCAGCGCCAGGAAAGCCAGATCCTGTGTGACCAGCCGCCCCGGCTCCTCGATCCGGCCGGGGCTGAAGAGCAGGCCGCCCAGGTTGAACGCGCACACCAGCACGGTCTGCAGGACCGCGGCCGGCCGCGCCCGCCGCCCGGTCAGCACCCACACGCCGATCGCGACCTCTGTCAGGCCGATCGCGACGAGCACTCCCGTCACCGCCCATCCCGGCAGGAACGGCACGTCACCGACGATCGCCCGCTGATCCGCCCGCCCCGGCCAGACCTTGCACCAGAAGCCCTCGTAGAACCACACCAGGGCGATCGCCCACCGCGCCACCAGGACCCGCCACGTCTTCCCCACGGGACGATCATGCCTGCCGCGCCGTCCGGGGCGGGCTCCGGCCCCGCGTCCGGGCCCGCCCGGGCAGGCGCTCAGGCCTCGCCGCGCCCCTTATCGACGCTCTTCATCCCGTCTGACGCGTTATTGCACAGCTGTGACGGTGAGCGCACAGCTCTGTCACGCGCTGTGGGAAGACTCCCCTCATCGCGAAGGGCGGCAGGCCGAGCGGACCGGTTCAGGTCCCGGGGACGGCGGGCGGTTCCCGCGACAGCCTCATCGCCGAGTCATCCACATCACTGGGGGAACCTGATGTCCGCTCGTTACCGCCGGAGCACCGCGGCCGTCGTCACCGCGGGTGCCGCCGCACTGCTCACCCTGTGCGGCGCCCCCGCCACCGCACTGGCCGCTCCGTCCTCCGGCCGCGACGCCAAGGGCAGCCCCGCGATGGTCGCCGCGGCCGCGTCCGGCCACACGCTCACCGTGCCCAGGGGACTCACCCTCAGCGACGGCACCCGGCACGTCGTGGTCAACGGCAGGTCGATCGACTTCGGCACCGCCGTCCGCGACCTGGCCTGGAACCCCGGCGGCAGCAAGGCCGCCTTCGTCGACGGGCACGGCGACCTCGTCGTCTCCGACCCCGACGGCAGCCACCGCGTCACCGTCGCCGCCAACCCGGGCGGGCAGACCTGGTCCCACCCCACCTGGCAGGTGACCACCGCCGACCGGGCGAACCGGATCCCCGCGAAGAACAACCTCATCTTCTCGGCCAGGATCCACGGCCACACCGTCCTGGAGGGCATCAGGGCCACCAGCGACCACGGCAGGCCGGCCAGGATCAGCCTGAACGGCGACCCGGGAGACGGCAACGTCCCCCAGACCGACAACACCTGGCCGAACGTCGGCGGCGACTACGGCTCGGCCGTCTACGAGAACACCCGCACCGGCGAGGTCTACATCCGCGACGACTACCTGCGGCAGCAGGGCGGCCCGCTGACCAAGGGGTCCGAGCCCGCCCTCTCCCCCGACAACGAGGAGGTCGTCTTCGTCCGCTCGGTCCACGGGCACGACCACCTCTTCGTCGAGGAGTTCGGCGGCCCCCACAACGTCGTCAAGGACGTCACCCCCGGCGCCACCACCGACTTCACCGAGCCCGCCTGGTCGCCGAACGGAAAGACGATCGCCTTCCGCGCCCCCACCGGTACGTACACCCTCACGAAGACCGCCCACGGCTTCGGCCGGCCCGTCAAGGTCTCCCAGCACACCGGTCTGCCCGCCTACCGCGGCTGACCACCGCCCGGCCCGCCGCCGGAACGGGCGAGTTCGGCCCGGAGCTCCGGCAGGTGCTGGTCGGCCGTGTCATGCGGCAGGTACTCGACCACGTCGAGAAAACGGAACAGGACCTGGGTCGAGGTGACGGCGAACTCGTAGTCGCCGAAACCCACCACGGCACCCAGCTCGCCACGGACGGCGCCCCGGACGACATGTGCGGTCATGTCGTCCGGGTTCTCGGCCGTCAGCCCGCGCCGCGCGTTGGGGCGAGCCAGGTACGGGCAGACCATCGAGGCGTAGAGCATGCACGCGCGGTGCCCCGGGGCCTCCAGGGTCGCCGCCATGTTCCGGTACGGCCGCCCGGCGGCGAGCGCCGCACGGATCGCGGAACTCTCCGCGGCGCCGACCACCCGCCACACCGGGCCCCTGGGGATGAGGGTGTCGCACACGGAACACAGACGCCGTCGCGCGCACTCGGCGCTGCGCCCGTAGTCGGTGAGCGCGAACCGGGGCTCGTCGCCCTCCCACGGGGTGATGGCGGGCACGGGATAGCCACGGCTGTCCCGGGGCCTGGCCTCGACGGTCGCCGGCATGGGAACGGAATCGAATCGCACACCTCATGTTCAACCAGATGACCGCCCGCCGCGACGGTCTTCGCCGACCCGGTGTGCGCCTTCGCCGACCCGCGCCGGTCCAGGGGCGCCCGGCACCAGGACCCGCCCCGGCGGTCAGGGCGCCGAACGCGCGGTCGCCACAGCGGAATCCGGGGTGCGCGAATCCGTCCGGCGCCGCGGCTGTACGGTATGCGGCAGTCGATCGCGAGTTCTACGATCGCTGACCAACAAGGGGGTTTCATGAGACAACGCCGCCCGCGCCACCGTCGCAGAATGATCGCCAGAGCGGTCGGTTCGGCGGGTGTGCTGGCCCTCGCCCTGGGTGTGGGGATGACACCGGCGCTGGCCGCCGGGAAGCCGTCCGCCAAGCCCGCGGCCACCGGGGCCACGGCCGGCCAGGCCGACCCGAAGACGCCCTGGGCGCCCGAGAACGACGAGCTGCCGCTGCACCGCAAGGCCACGGCGCTCGCGTCGCCCCGCACGGCCGGGGCCGCCCAGCAGCTCACCATGCCCGCGCCGACCGGGCCCAACGAGGTGGGCATGGTCGGCCTGCACCTCGTCGACTCGTCCCGTACGGATCCGTACGTGGGCGGCAAGCGCGAGCTGATGGTGTCGCTCTTCTACCCGGCCACCGCCACGTCCGGGCACTACCAGGCACCGTGGATGCCGTCGATCTCCGGCGCGCACTTCCTCGGCACGCGCGGACTGTCGCCGCAGCAGGTGACCCTGCCGAAGACCGCGGGCCACGTCCTCGCCCCGGTGAAGACCTCGCTCGGCAAGCTGCCCGTCCTGCTGTACTCGACCGGGCTGCACTCGGACCGCGCGATGGGCACCGCGCTCGCCCAGGACCTCGCCAGCCGCGGCTACCTCGTCGTCATCGTGGACCACACCCACGACGCCAACGAGGTGCAGTTCCCCGCCAACCGGCTCGAGCTCAACCGGATGCCGGCGGGCACCCACTCCTCCGACACGCTCAAGGTGCGCGCGGCCGACATCAAGTTCGTCATCAACGGGCTCGTCAAGATCGCCGGTGGCGGCAACCCGGACGCGGGCAAGGCGACGCTCCCCTCCGGGCTGACGAAGTCGGTGGACACCTCCCGTATCGGGATGTTCGGCTGGTCGCTGGGCGGCGCCGCGGTCGACACCGCCATGCAGCTCGACACGCGGATCAAGTCCGGTGCCAACCTGGACGGCCAGTTCTTCGGGACGGCGCCGACCAAGGACCTGAACCGCCCCTTCATGCTCTTCAGTTCCGGCAACCACAACCGCAACAACGACTCGTCGTGGCGGACGCTGTGGCCGCATCTGAAGGGTTACAAGGTCGACATCAAGCTCAAGGGCGCGGCGCACCTGTCGTTCAGCGACAACGAGTACCTGGTGCCGCAGTGGGCGCGCCTGCTCGGGATCTCCCAGACCCAGATCCAGCAGCAGTACGGCACGATCGACCCGAACCGGGCGGTGAAGGTCCAGCGCGACTACCTCGCCGCGTTCTTCGACCAGACGCTGCGCAAGAAGCACAGCACCCTGCTCGACGGGCCGAGCAGCAAGTACCCGGAGATCTCCTTCGTCCCGTGACGGGACGGGCCGACCGGACGTCCGAAGGGCCGGACCCGCTCGCGGGTCCGCCCTTCGGCACGTGGCGGGGCGGGCTGCATGGGTCGCCGCCGTGCAGAGCCCCGTTGTCACGTACGACACATGGGGCGAAAGTGTGATGGTTTTGCGAGCGCCGGAGGCTAGAATGTTCGTCTTGTCGAACATTTGGGCGCTCGGCGCCAGTTGAGGAAGGATCCGTTCCCCTGTCCTCCGCACCCCGGGCGCCGCGCCGGCACCGAACCCGCCGCCGCGCCGATATGCCGATGCTTGGCGGTGTGCGCCCGCCGATAGCCGCACTCGTCGTACTCCTGCTGGTGGTCGCCACCCTGACCGTGATCGGTCTCGCGGGCGTCCACTCCGCGGGCATCCCGCAGGCCGTACTCAACGGCGAGCAGCGGATCGCCGCGGACACCGCGGCGGCGACGCGCACCGCGATCGAAGCCGAGGCGGGCACGATCCGGCGCAAGGCCCGCGCGTACCCGGCGACGAGCGCATCGACCCCCACGACCACGCTCAAGGCGCTGACCTCCGCCAGGAAGGCGTTCCTCGGCCGTGCGCTGCTCGACGCGCACACCGGCAAGCTGCTGGCGACCGGCGGGAAGACCGTGCCGCTGGCCGGGGTGGACGTCGTCAGGACGGCGGCCGGGCACGGGCAGATCCGGCCCCGGCTGGTGACGTCGGGCGGCACGCGGGAACTGCTGTACTTCGCCAGGGTCACGCTGCCCGCGCAGCAGGACGACCCCGACCAGGACCAGTACCAGGCCCGGACCGGGGCCGACCGGCAGTGGCTGCTGGTGGTCTCCGAGGCCCTCCCCGCCGTCGCGGCGTACGGCGACGGACGCACCGCCCAGGTGCTGGACGCGAACGGCACGGTGCTCGCGACCGCGGTCCACGGCAAGGCGTCCGCGTCCGCCCCCCGCAACGGTCTGCCCGCGGCGGCGGCCCGCGCGGCGAAGGGGGCGAGCGGTGACACCGACGCCTCGGGCAACCTGCCGGTCGACGCCACCGGCAGCCGGCGCACCGTGGCCGGCTGGTCCCAGGTCGCCTCGGCGACGGGTCCGGGCGACACCGACGACCTCGGTCTGGTCGTCCTCACCTCCCGCGCGGTCCCCGTCACGACCACCGCCGCCGACTACTCGCGCTTCGCGCTCGAGGCCGCCGGGGCGCTGGCCGTGGTCGCACTGCTGCTGGGGCTGGCGCTGTACTTCTCCGTGCAGCAGCCACTGCTGCGGCTGTACCTGTCCGCCGCCCGCCTGGCCCGGGGCGCGACCGGAAGCGGGCCGACCGCGGCGGAGGAGCTGTCCCGGCCGGTACCGGTGCACGGCTTCGGAGAACTGGCCCGGATCGGGCGGGCCCTGGACTCACTGCGCGGGCAACTGCTCGGCGAGAGCGGCCCCGAGGAGTTCCCGGCCCGCCGCGGGCCGGGCTACCGGGCGCTGGCCGTGGTCTGCCTGGCGGTCGTCGCCTGCTGGTCGGTTCCGATGATCTTCATGCTGAACCGGGCGGACACCGCGACCGCCGTCCCGGCCGCGGTCCTCGCCGACCAGCAGACGCGCACCGAGATCGCGACGCACCGGATCCGGCAGTCCCTCGACCAGTCGTACACCGACCTGAGCGACGCGGCCTCGAGCCTGCCGGGCCGGAGCCGGGCCGCCCAGACCGAGGTGCTGCGACAGGCCCTCGCCGACCACAAGCAGTACCGCTCGCTGTACCTCCTGGACCGCAAGGGCGGCATCACGCTGCGGGTGGGCGGCACACCGCTGCGCACCCTCGTCCACGTGCCCCACGGCGGCGGGATCACCACCGTCAACACTTCGGGCCGGATCCCGGCGATCGCCGCCTACGCCCAGGTCCGCGCCGCCAAGGGCAAGGCCCCTGCGGCCGGGGTGGTCCTGTTCGGCGAGATCGACGTGAAGGCGCTCAACTCCATCCTGCCCAGGCCGAAGCTGGGCAGCGTCTGGGTCACGGACGCCCACGACAAGGTGCTGGCGGCGAGCGTGGGCTACCTCGCCTTCCAGTCGCTGCCCGAGTCCGGCCTGACCCGTCTCGCCCGCGCCACCCAGGGCGCCCCGGGGACCACGGGCACCGCGACCTCGGCGGTGCACACCACGTCCTCCGGCCCGTCGGTCGACGCCGCCGCGCCGCTGGCGCAGAGCGGCCCGACCGCCCGGCTCGGCTGGCACGTGGTGACCGCGGAACCCGCGGCGGCCCTGCAGATCCCCGCCGTGCAGGCCGAGCAGCGCACCATGCTCGCCGGCATCCTGGGCCTCGCCGTGGGCGCGGCCGGCCTGGGCTGGCTGCACGTCGTGGTGATCCGGCCGCTGCGCGCGGTCGCCGTGCTCGTCGAGCGGCTCGCCGGCGGAGACCGCCGCACCGTGCTGCACCCGGTCAACCACGACGAGATCGGCTCGGTCACCCGCAGCCTGGAACTGGTGCGCCAGTCCCTGGCGGAACGCGACCGGGCGGCCAGGTCCGGCCACTCCGCCGGGCCCTCCCGGTCCCTGCGCGAGAACACCCTCCAGCGGTAGAAGGACGTAATCGGCGTGCTCTTCCTCTATGTCATCGTCCTGCTGTGCTGCTCCGGCCTGTGGATCGCCGGAATCCTGGAGCAGCGGCGGCACTTCGCCTCGCTGGAGCAGATACCCACGCGGGTACTGGTCAACGGTATCCGCGGCAAGAGTTCGATCACCCGGCTGTGCGCGGGCGCGCTGCGCGGCGGCGGCCTGGTCACGGTGTCCAAGACCACCGGCACCGCGGCCCGGTTCATCCACCCGGACGCCACCGAGGAACCCATCTACCGCAAGTTCGGCATCTCCAACATCGTCGAGCAGATCGGCATCGTGCGGCGGGCGGCGACCTACCGGCCGGACGCGCTGGTGATCGAGTGCATGGCGGTGATGCCCGCGCTGCAGGAGATCAACCAGGAGAAGCTGATCCGTTCCACGATCGGCGTGCTGTGCAACGTCCGCGAGGACCATCTGGAGGAGATGGGGCCCACGCTGGACGACGTCGCCCGCTCGCTCTCCCGCTCGATGCCGGTCGGCGGGATATGTGTGACGGCGGAGAAGGACCGGCTGCACATCCTCCAGGAGGAGGCCGACAAGCGGAACTGCCGGCTGATCGCGGTCGATCCGGAGTCGGTGACCGACGCCGAACTGCGCGGCTTCAGCTGGTTCACCTTCAAGGAGAACGTGGCGATCGCGCTCGCCGTCGCCGAACTGCTCGGCATCGACCGGCAGACCGCGATGCAGGGCATGTGGGACGCGCCGCCCGACCCGGGTGTGCTGTCCGTGGAGCGCTACGTCACCCCCGACGGCAAGCGGCTGCGGTTCGCCAACGTCTTCGCGGCCAACGACCCCGAGTCGACGCTGATGAACGTCAAGCAGCTGGAGGACCTGGGTGCGATCCGGCGGCCGATCGGCGTCGTGATCAACTGCCGCCCGGACCGGGTGGAGCGCAACGGCCAGATGGGCGCGATCGTCCCCGACCTCGCCGCCGAGACGGTGTTCCTGATCGGCCACCCGACCAAGAGCGCCCGCGACGCGATCCCGGACGGCTTCACCGGCCGGGTGGTGGATCTCGGCGGCGACCGCCGGGACCCCGAGGAGCTGACCGCGGCGATCCTCGCGGAACTCGGCCCCGACTCCTCGCTGGTGGCGATCGGCAACATCCACGGCCAGGGCGAGCTGTTCCTGGAGTGCCTGGCCGAGCTGCCGGTGGACGAGTCCGAGGACCCGTTCGACATCGTTCCCGACGGCGACGGCCTGGACCAGGAGACCATGCAGATCGCCCTGCCCCGCCAGCGGGTCTCCGTGGCCCGGCCGCCCGAGCCGGAGCCGTACAGCTGGGTGGCACCACTGGATTCACCGACGCAAGCCATCCGCATCCCGGAGCAGCGCGACCTCGCCCGCCGGGCCGCCGAACGCCAGGGCCGGCCCGACGACCAGAGCCCCGCGGACGCCCCGCACCAGTCCTACGACCCGTCCCAGTTCACGAGGAACCCGTGATCCCCGCCAATCTCAACGCACAGACCGCCGCGCTCGGGATCGCCCTCGGGCTGGTCTTCTCGCTCGTCTGCTATCTGACCACCAACCTCTCGCCCGGAGGAATGATCACCCCGGGCTGGATCGCCCTCACACTCGTCACCGACGTGCGGATGGCCGGGCTGATGGTCGCCGTGGCCGCCGGAACGTATTTCCTGACGAAGCTGGTGCAGCGCACGGTGATTCTCTACGGCAAGCGGCTGTTCGCCGCCGTCGTGCTGTGCGCGGTGCTGATGCAGACCACCGTGATGCTCGCCCTCAGCCACGAGTTTCCGTTGCTGTACACGTCACAGACCCTTGGCTTCATCGTTCCCGGCCTGGTCTCCTACCAGATGGCCCGCCAGCCGATGGCGGCCACGGTCATCTCGACCACCGCGGTGACCCTGGCCACGTACGTGGTGCTGGTCTCCGGCCTGCTGATCGGTGTCCTGCCCACCGGCTGACCCGCTCACCACCCGCTCACCTCACAGTTCAAGGAGGATCGGTCATGCACTCCGCACATGACGGCAGGCGGAGCGGCCCTACCCGCCGCGCCGTGCTCGGAACGATCGCGGGCGTGGCGGCCGCCGGGGCGGCGGGCGGGTACGCCTGGGACCGCTACGGGCACGGCAGCGACGACTCCGGCGGTACGGCGGCCGGCGGCACGGGATCCGACCCGAGCGCCCGGGCGGCCGGTCCCCACACCTTCGAGCGGCTGTCCGGCCCCGACCGCACCGTGGTCCGCGCCGCCGACGGCGGCACGCTCGCCACTTTCACCGACGGCGCGCGTACGGCCGTACTCACCGGCTCCAGCCGCACCTTCAGGGAGCCGCGGACCACCGAGGCCAAGGTGACCACGGACGCCTGGGTGCGGGTGCTGCCGCACGCGTGGCAGCGGGGCACGGAGAAGTCCGCCTGGTTCAAGAGCTGGTTCAAGAAGGCGCTCGGCGACAGCAGCCCGGACGTCTTCGCGGTGGCGTTCCAGTACAGCAGCGCCGGGGCGCCCGACAAACACAACGCCAAGGGCGTGCGCTACGCGGGCACCGCGCACTTCGGCCCGCGCAACTCCGCGGTCAAGAACCCGCTGGACTTCGCCTACTACGACGAGCAGTCGGACTTCTACGACTACCTGGGCATCGGCTGGACCTTCCCGGACGGCACGCGCGTGCAGCCGGAGCAGGCCCGCTACGGCTGCGTCGACTGCTCCGGCTTCCAGCGTCTGGTGTGGGGCTACCGCATGGGCATCCCCATGCACAACACCAACACCAAGGGCGTCGGTCTGCCGCGCCGCGCCTACGCCATCGCCGCCTACGGTCCCGGCCGCACCGTGATCCCCCACACCGGTACGAAGCAGGCCACCGACCTGGACGTCCTGCAACCCGGCGATCTGGTCTTCTTCGCCATCATCAAGGACAAGCCGGACTTCATCGACCACGTCGGCATGTACATGGGCCTCGACGACCAGGGCCGGCACCGCTTCTACTCCAGCCGCTCCGCCGCCAACGGCCCGACCCTGGGCGACCTGTCGGGTCACGCGCTGCTGGACGGCACCGACTTCTACGCCCGCGGCTTCCGGGCGGCCCGCCGCCTGTGACCGAAGCCGCGTGTGATGTCGCGCCCGTGGCTGAAGCCGCGTGTGACGTCGCCAACCGTGACTGACGCCGCGTGCGCCCCGCCGCCTCACCTGACCTGCTGATCCGAGGACCACTGCCATGACCGCCATCCCCGACGCCCAGCCCATCGGAGCGCAGGAAGGCCGCCCGCCGGCGAACCGCTCCGACCGGCCCGAGGACGCCCCGCGCTGGGAGCGCCCGGCGCTCGCCGCGGTGCTGGCCCTCGCCACGGTGCTGTACTCCTGGGGCATCGGGCACGCCGCGCTCCACCCCTTCTACGGTGCGGCGATACGGTCGATGGCCGGCAGCTGGCGCGCGTTCTTCTTCGGCGGACTCGACACCGCCGGCTCGATCAGCATCGACAAGCTGCCCGGCGCCTTCTGGCCCGACGCCGTCTCCGTCTGGCTCTTCGGCCCGCACACCTGGGCGGCAGCGCTTCCGCAGGTCGTCGAGGGCGTGCTCACCGTATGGCTGTTGCACCGGATCGTCCGGGCCTGGGCCGGGCCGTTCGCCGCGCTGATCGCCGCGCTGGCGCTCACCCTCACCCCGGTCACCGTGGCGCTCAACCGTGCCACCATCCCGGACACCGCGCTCACCCTGCTGCTGGTGGCGGCCGCCGGGGCACTGCAGAAGGCGGTGCGCACCGAGCGGCTGCTGCCGCTGATCACCTGCGGGATCTGGGTGGGGCTCGCCTTCCAGGCGAAGATGCTGCAGGCGTGGCTGGTACTGCCGGTCTTCGCCGTCGTGTACCAACTCGTGGCGCCGGGCAGGCCGTTGCACCGGGCCGTACGCGTCCTGGTGGGCGGGGCGGTCGCGCTGGCGGTGTCCTGCTCCTGGATGTTCATCGCCTGGGCGACACCGGCCGCGAGCCGCCCGTACCTCGACGGAACGTCCGACAACAATCCGTTCGCCCTGGTCTTCGGCTACAACGGCCTGAGCCGCTTCACCAGCGATCCCACCGCGTTCGGCGCCGTCGCGGGCACCGCCGCCAGCCGCACCACCGGCAACACCGGCTGGGACATGCTGATCAACCACACGGTCGGCCCGCAGGTCGCCTGGTTGCTGCCGCTCGCCGTGCTCGCCGCGGCCCTGGGGGTCGCCCGGCGCGCGGGTCGACCGCGAACGGACCTGACCCGCGCGGGATTTCTGCTGTGGGGTGGCTGGCTGGCCGTGCACGCCGTGGTGTTCAGCATCTCCAACGGCAACCACGCCTACTACACGGCCGTCATCGCCCCGGCGATCGCCGCACTGGCCGGCGGCGGCCTCGCGCTCTTCCGCGCGGACTACGAGGCGAAGTACGCACCGGAGGCGGAGCAGGCGACGGAGCACCCGCCGGAGCAGGAGGCTGAGCAGGCGACGGCGTACGGGCCGCAGTGGCAGCCGACGTACGGACCGGACCAGGGGGCGACGTACGGGCCGCCGTGGGAGGCCGGGCACGCGCCGGGGCCGGAGGCGGAGCACGAGCCGGAGCGGAAGGCCGAGGACGGAGCGGCCGACCGGCGCCACCTCGTGCTGCCCGCGGCCATCGCGCTGACGGCGGCGTGGGCGCTGGTGCTCGACTGGCCGACCCGTTTCGTCTCCTGGCTGCTGCCGGTCGCCGTGATGCTCGCGCTGTGCGGCGTGGTGGGCCTGTGGAGCCGCGGGCCGCGCACCTCCCCGCGGATGATCCACACCGCCCTCGCCGCCGGGATCGCGGCCACCCTGGCCGTACCGGCCGGCTGGGCCTTCTCCGGCCTCGACCCGCTCTACGCGGGCGCCACCACCTCTCCGATGGCCGGTCCGGTCGGCAAGTCGTACAACGAGCACCCCCGTCACGCTCCGCGGCGAAAGGGGCTCGGTCAGCCCAGCACCCGCGACACCGCCCTGCTCGACTACCTCACCAAGCACCGCCACGGCGAGAAGTACCTGCTCGCCACCCAGGCCGCCTACACCGCCGAACCCCTGCTGCGCGCGAGGTCGGAACCCATCCTCGTCATGGGCGGCTTCACCGGCAGCACCCCCTTCCCGACCGCCCAGCGCCTCGGCAGCCTCGTCACCGCCCACCAGCTGCGCTACGCGCTGCTCACCACCCAGCGCCCCACCACCCCCGCCACCACCTGGGTGAAATCCCACTGCACCCGCGTCCGCCCCACCGCCTACGGCCTGCGCACCGACGGCACCTTCACCCTCTACGACTGCGCCCGACGGAAGTGAGGCCCCGTGGTTGCCCAACGTGGTTTCCCGGCCCGCTCACCTTGTCCACTCCCCCTGAAGTGACATCTACGAGTGACATTGGGGGGCCCGGCTCACCGCGCGTCGGTTCCGGGTGCTGCGGCCGCTAGGCAGGCGGGACGCCGGACGTCCCGGCCTCCAGACGGGCGTGACCTCGCCAGACGCCAGCGCTCCTAGGCGGTCCGGCACGGCCAGCGTGGCCAGGCGGCTCCCCGGCAAATCAGAAGGCCCCCTCGGAGTCGTCTCCGAGGGGCTTTCTGGCTTGCATGGGAACGAATGGGAAGGCGCTGTCACGCAGCGTCCTGCCTGCGAAGCTGGGCGACTTCCACAGCGCCCGCAAGGCCGCCCGGCGGGTGATCCGCCGCGAGGAGGACCCGGACGACTACGTCTGATTCGTACGCCCCGGCTGGATATGCTGGCCGGGGCACCCTTTGGAGGACATCGTGAGCACACAGCCGGATCACGGCACGGAGCTGCTACCGCGCCCCGAACGTACCCCCGACGCCGTCCGCGTGGCGCTCGCCCGGATCGCCCCTCACCGCCTGGACGAGATGGAAAAGCACAAGGAGGAAGCGCTGGCCGCCGCCATTCGGACCAGCAAGATCGGGCACCTCCAGCACTGGCTGACCCACTGGGCCGCTCAGGTGGAGATCGAGCGTCGGCCCGATCTCTCCGCACGCCGTAGCCGTGCACTCGCCACGCTCCACGGAACGACCAACAAGGACGACCCCGCATTCCGATCCGCCATGGACGAGCTGCGTGCCGTCGAGGACATGGCGACGCAGGCGGTATCCGAGTGACGTGGACGTGGGAGTACGACCCCAGCGAGGCGTACGTCATCGGCGGAGCACCGCCGGCGTTCGTCGCCGAGGTCGAGAAAAAAGCTGACGAACTGGTGCGGGCTGCTGCGGCCTTCTACCTCGACGGAACACAGTACGAAGGGCTGGGTCCGAAGGGAGATATCGCGCATGTCGACAGCGGATTCTTCGTCTACCTCGTCGTTCCCAGGCATGAATGCGTGTACGTTCGCCAAGTGACCTGGATCTGATCCGGTAGTAGGCGTCGGCTCCTTGCAGGGGGCGTTTTCCGTCTCAGCCAACCGCGCAAGACGTGGGGGCCCGGCGGCCTCGACGCATTCGCCACCGTTGAAACACGTTGGTCGCGCTGAAGACGATCCGCGCCGCCCGGCCCGACGGCGCACCCCTCTAAGTGATCCTGGACAACCTGTTCGCCCACAAGGTCGCCACATCCGGCGGGCGAACCTACGCGGCCACAGCAGCAGGAGTGGTTGTTGCCGGAGTCCGGGAACGACAGCGAACGGCTGCCGTGGAAGATGTCGGCGAGGACCAGGGACAGGGTTTTGCGCGCGTCGTGCAACGGAAGCCTGGCGCGACTGACTCGCTCACCAAGTCCGTCACTCTGCAGCCTCCTGAGAGAGCACCCATTGGGGCGGGTGCCCGGGATCGGCAGGACAGGTGAAAACGTGCAGGTCCCGGTCCCGGCCGAAGCGGAGGCGAGTGGGTCGGGCAACGGACCGACCGCCCTGGGTCGATGCCTCCCCCCCGCAGGGACGGGTTGCGGTCCTCCAGCGGCACCCAGCTGTGCGAGTCGGCGTCCATCTCGCTGCCGTCGGCCGTCAGCAGCAGCTGCATCGAGGGCCGGGAAGACGCCACGCGAGCGGAATGCCGCAAGCCCGTCGACGACGTCACCGAGGCCCGGGACCGGGTGCGGCAGGAAGGCCACCGGCGCGAGGCTGGAGGCGGCGCGGCAGCCGGCGCCGGGCAAGGGCGAGAGGTATCTGGCCACACGTGGTCACTCAGAGTTGCGGTTTGCCGGTGGTTGGAGTGCGTGCTGGTGTGGACCCCTCCCCGAAGATCATGCGGTGCCCGCGGGCGGTGTCCATATACTCGCGGACCCGGTGGATGAGGCCGTCCCGGAGCTCGAAGACCAAGCAGTAGTCGTTGGCGTAGTGGTTGCCATTGGCCAGAATCGCCGTCATGGTTTCCTCCACGATCACCCGCTTGCCATCGGCGTGGAGTCCGTGAAACGTGACCGCGACGTCGCGCACAAACAACCGGGGGAAGTCCTCGGCAAGGAAGCGTGTGATCGCTTCCTTGCCGATCATGTGGCTCGGGGCGTCCAGCGCGATCGCCGTGGCGTTCCCCGGCGGAGCCAGCCACTCAGCGTCCTCGGTGAAGACCGCGGCGATCTGATCGGCGTCGTGGCTGGCGAACGCCTCCCACGCCGTCTGGACGATGGTGCGACTCTCATGTGACATGCCGTGACACTACGCACGCGCCGCAGGACGGGCTGGCGACTTTCCGTCATCATCACTGACTACCGTCCGTGAATCGGGAACTGGCCGTCCGTGGGGAATTCCGACTGGCCGCTGTCAAACTTGGCAGCGAAGTTGGGCCAGCAGCCCACCGGCGACGGCGAAGCGTGATCAGCTTGAGGCGTGGAGTCCATCGTCGCCAGCGCCATAGCCGTTCTTGGAACCTTGCTTGGGTCGGGGATCACTCTGGCGTTTCAGCAGCGCACCACCGACAGAAGCCATCAGTTCACCCGCCGCGAGAAACTCCGGCAGGAGCGACTCGATGCCTACTCGGCCTACGCCGGCGCGTTGGTCAACTATCGCCGCTGTCTGGTCCATCTGTGGTTCTGTGAACATGAGCAGCCGCCACCGGAGGACCCCGACGCGGTGCGTATCCGCGCCTACGACTTGCGCTCCAGCGCCCAGGAGGCCCTATTTCGGGTCCAGATGCTGACGGATGACGGGAGGCTGAGTCGGACCGCGGAAGACGTGCTGGCGAACATCACGGAGCTACCCAAGGCAGATGCCAGGGCTGAGCTGGACGAGCTGAGAGCACGGACCCGTGACGACATCAGCCGACTCGTTGGCTCAGCGAAGCAGCACCTTTGAGGTTTTTGCACAGGCCTCTGGGCTGATTCCCAATTGCCGACCGGACCGCACCACAACCGCACCAGATCGAGCGGGGAACAGCGGGGAATCACGGTGAAAGCAATCCAGCCCGGAACCAGCCCCAAATGCCCGCAGCTGCCCAAGCTGAGAGCCAGGGCCTGTCCGGCGGATCATGTCCGCGACAGTGAGCCTGGGCAGTGGTCCACCGGATGCGGCTGGGAACGGGGCGTCAGGCCATCGAGAACTTGGCGACGTACTCGTCGAAGGGCTCGATGCCGACTTCCGCACGGAGTTCGTCCATGCGCTCGGGCTCTTCACAGGGCCACGGAACCGGTGCCCCGTCCTTCACACCGGCGATCTGAGTGCCGTAGACCTGCTTACGGCCCTCATTGACCAGCGTGCGGTCGCGCAGGAAGGCCAGCTCGCGGGGGCTGGCCGACCCTGTCGACACCGCCCCCTGCATCAGCTGGAGGGCACGACGCTGAACGTCGAGCTGCCGGTCGGCGTGCTGGGCGATGAGCCAGGCCAGGGGGCGGCGCCCGCCTTCTCCGGGACGCAGGCACTGACAACGCCCTGCCAGTGATCGACCCCGGAGTCGCGCGGGGCACTCCCGTGCGGCGATCGGTCGCCATCCTCGTTCAGCGGGCCAGCCAGGTCAGCACCGTTGTCACCAGGAACACGACAAGCGCCGCTAGCCAGACCACAAGGGGTGTCGGCCTTGAGGGCGTGGCCGGCGCCCGCTCCTCTTCCCCTTGGGACAGCAGCGCGTCCGCGAACGCCTGCGCGGTTCGCGGGCGGTTCTCGGGTTCCACGGACAGCGCGGCACGGAGAAGAGTGTCGATGCCGTGCGGAACCCCCAGCTCCTTGGGAAGCGTCGGCGACGATGACGGCGGTGCCTGGCCCGTCGCGAGGGTCGTACGGCCGCCCGAGCCGAACGGCTTGCGACCGGTCAGCAGCTCGTAGGTGACCGAGGGCGTACACGTCGGCGCGGCCGTCGAACCCGCCGGTCTGGAAGGCCTGTTCGGGCGCCATGTAGGCGGGAGTGCCGGTGGTCACGGTCAGCCCCGACGCGTCGGCCAGGTGCTTCGCGCTGCCGAGGTCCGCGACGAGTACGGCAGGGTGCGTGCGGCCGGTGTCGAGCAGGAGGTTCGACGGCTTGACGTCACGGTGGACGACGCCTGCGTCGTGGAGCACCTGGACGGCGTACCCGGCCTCGGCTGCCAGACGGAGCGCCTCCGCGGGCCGGCAGTGCCCGACCTTCTCGGCCAGCGTGCCGCCTCGGACGTAGTCCATGACGAAGTAGGGGCGGTCGTCCTGGACACCCACGTCGTGGACGCGTACGACACGGGGGCTGGAGATCCTCCGGAGCAGCCTCGCCTCGGCGAGGAACCGTTGGCGCACATCGGCGTTCGACGCCCAGTTGTCGGCCAGTACCTTGACCGCGACATCCGTGTCGAGTTCGGGATCGTAGGCTCTCCAGACGGTCGCGAACGAACCGGCTCCCAGCCTGTCCTCGAGGAGGTAACGACCCAGCTTCCGCATGCGGCAGCATTCTGCCCCGAGGCGATCGGGCCGGGAACCGCGGGACGGCCGGGCGGAGTCCAAGGTCATAGGTGAACGGGGGGACAGCAGGATGCTCGAAGAGAATGAGCTGATACGACTCGTGACGTCTGCCCAGGCGGGTGACCGGGCGTCGCTGGACCGCCTTCTGGTCAGGCTTCGCCCCCTGGTCATGCGCCGTTGCTCCAGGTTCCTTCCGCACCACGCCGACGCCGAAGAGGCCGCGCAGGACGCTCTGCTGTCCATCAGCACCCATCTGCACGAGTACAGCGGGCGGGGCTCGTTCCTCGGGTGGGTGACAGTGATCGCCTCGAACGCCGCCAGGTCCACCTATCGCTCGATGCGCCGTCGCGCGGAGGACAGTCACGCGGTCCTTCCCGAGGGTGCCGACCCCCGGACGACGAGCGTCATCGCGGGGACCCGCCTGGACCTGATGGACTCGCTGGCCGCGCTCGAGGAGCGGCATCCGGCCCTGGTGGAGTCCTTCGTGCTGCGCGATCTGGGAGACCTGACCTATGTCCAGGTCGCTGAGATCACCGACGCTCCCCTGGGGACGGTCAAGGACCGTATCCATCAGGCTCGTCGCTTCATGCGGGACCGCCTCGGCAGTGGCTGCTGACGCGTACCGGTTCTCCGCGGTGGACCCGCGTCGGCCGACCGAGAGCCGGGAGGTGCTGACGTGCGGACCCGGACGATCCTCGTCATCCTGACGGCAGCGATCGGACTCGGCCTGCTGACGGGCCGGTTCGTCCTGCCCGCTCGTTCCGCTCCGGCCGGCCCGTCGCTGACGACAGACGCCGCGACGCCCTCTCCGGGTGCCCACTCTCCGGCACCGGAGCCCGCGAGCGGCCCCATGACGAACCGGCACTTGGTGACGGGCGCCGAGTTCAGGAAGGCCGGAGTCTCCCAGCGCATCTACGCGCGGGATCGTGTCGGAGACGGCAACTACGCCAACGCGGTCTGCACCGGCGAGAAGACACTCGGCCAGAGCCTGGGATCGTACGACGCGCACTTTCGCGACCTGGTGACGCGCAAGGACCCGGGCAAGGACCCCGCCTCGGCGACGAACACCGGCTCCGAGATCGCACGCGAAGTCGCCGACGATGCCGGAAGCCGGGCACTGGCCCGGAACTACGCCGAGCGGCTGCTGCTGGAGGAAGTGCCGTGCCAGAGCGAAGTGGCCACCCACTGGGTCTACGGGCCGACGCACAGGATCGACGTCGCCGCGGACATCACCGCGAGTTGGATGGGGATGTACGACGGCGATCTGAACAGCGCAGGGACCGCGCCACGGGGCAAGGAGCCGTGTGGAGGCATCGCCGTCCTCCGCAACGGCACTCACTACGGCGTCCTGGAGGTCAACACCTGCCTGGGCACGGCCGCGATGACGCGGATCGTCCGGGCGGCCGTGACGCGGCTCTGAGACCGTCCGAGCCCACCCAAGGAGAAGTGAGCTGGATCACATCGATCGCACGGATTTCCATCCAACATCTCACGGACCCGCGGCATCTCCCAGGTGTACGACGACGCGCACCGCGTCGCCACCAGACAGGAGATGAGATGTTCGACCACCAAGCAGCCGGCCAGAGGATCTCGCGTCGCGGTCGTACCGCAGGAGCAGTTGCCTCCGCCGGCGCCGCCCTGATCGCGATCGTCATCGGCACGCATCCCGCTGCCGCCGGCGCGGGCACCACCACACCGAACCAGTCGGCAACGGCGCGCACCGCCGCCGTTGCCGAGCCCGGCCTCGGCTCCGCCAGCGTGACGCAGAGTGAGGACTTCTTCCAGCAGGGCCTGATCCCGGTCAGCGCGACCGTGGGTCTGTCCGGGAAACGAGCTCTCTCGGCGTGCTCCGGCGAGGAGACGATGCGCACCCTGACCAAGGGGAAGGCCGTCGCCTATGCCGACGTGGCCTGGGCCTTCGACACCAAGGACATCTCGCTGACCGAGTCCGTCGCCGACGGCTCCACCGGCGCTTCGGCGGCGTCGTACGAGGCGCAGCTCAACAAGCTGGTGCGCGGCTGCCAGGACGAGCCCGCGGGCCACTGGCGCTACGGCAAGGCGCACGCGACCACCGTCAGGTCCGGCGAGGGCACTTGGTACCCGGCCTACAGTGGCAACGGCAAGGCGGCCGGCGGTGTCGCGGTGATCCGCAGCGGTCACAGGGTCGGCATCGTCGAACTCTCCGGTCAGCCCAGCGACGACCCCGGCTACATGGAAGGCATCGCCGCCGGCGCCATCAACCGGCTGGCCGACTGATCTCCCTGGCGTAGGGGGCCGGTGAGGCCGGCTCGGGTCGACCGGCGCGAACCGGTCGGGGATCGCCGGGTTGTCCGTGAACTTCCCCGGAATTGTCCTCGGTCGGTAACGGACGTATCCAAGGGCCGTTCATTCTCGTCATGCTGATCAAAGGACACCGGGGAACAGCGGGGATCGGGGCGGACATGGCACGGCACGGGGGCAGGCGGGGCTGGTACGGCAAGGTGGTCGGTGCGGCGCTCGGAGTGACGCTGCTCGCCGCCGGTGCCTCGGTGTGGACCGCGCAGGCCGGTTCCGTGGGCGGCTCGACGCCGAAGGCGTCCGCGTCGGCCAAGCGGGCCAGTGGCGTCAAGCCGGTCGACGTGACCATCGCGCACGCCTCGGACAAGGGCGAGCGCGGTGTCAACATCACCATCGACGACGGGCCCGATCCCACGTGGACGCCTCAAGTGCTCGACGTGCTGCGGGAGTACGGGGTGAAGGCCACGTTCTGCATGGTGGGGACGCAGGCGCAGGCCCACCCGGACCTCGTGAAGAAGGTGGTCGCCGCCGGGCACCGGCTGTGCGACCACTCGGTGTCGCACGACACCACCATGGACAAGAAGCCCGAGGCGTACCAGTCACGGGAGATCCTCGACGCCGAACGCATGATCACGAAGGCGTCCGGGGGGGTACGGCCGATGTACTACCGGGCGCCCGGCGGGGCCTTCACCCCGTACAGCCGCAAGCTGGCCGCCTCCCGGGGCATGCGCCCGCTGGGCTGGAACGTGGACAGCAAGGACTTCGAGCGGCCGGGCACCGACGCCATCGTCGCCACCGTCGAGCGGGAGCTGTCCAACGGGCCGACGATCCTCTTCCACGACGCGGGAGGCGACCGCTCCCAGACCGTCGAGGCCCTGCGCCGGGTCCTGCCCTGGCTCAAGGGGCAGGGTCACTCCTTCGGCTTCCCGGTGCGCTGAGACTCCGGCGTGGCGGCATGACGGTGAGATGCCAGGCCTGCGGGGGCCCGGTCGACAGGGGTGGCGGGCCCGGGCGGGCGGCTTCGTACTGCTCGCAGGCGGGCCGTCAGCGCGCCTGTCGGGAGCCGCGGCGGCCGGCCGGACCGCCGGTGTCACCGACAGCCTCAGCCCCCGAGAAGCCGGCCGCCGCCGGCGCCCCCGGCATGGACGAGGCCGCCGTGCAGGGCGTCCGCGCTCACCTGGACGGTCTGCGGATGAACAAGCGCTCGCCGCGGATCGCGGACATCGCCGCGCTGGCGACGTTCCTCGCCTCCGACGCCGGTGCCGCCATCACCGGCACCTGGGTCAACGCGACCGCCGGAATGTTTCCCAGCTGAGGGCCCTGGTCCGCGCCGCCGGGAACGAAATATCTGTAGTCGCCACGTGAGAAATCGACGCGGCGCACGATGAATATTCCTGCGGTCAAAGGCGGCGGAGAATTACTTTCCGTGCAGGGTCGGCACCGGCATGCTACTGTCGTCATCAGTTGCGGGTGTGGTTGCCAGAAGGTTTTTCCGACGGCCGATCATCACGGCGACACGGAATACGCACAGAGCGTATCCCTGACACCGTCTCCGAAGGAGAAACATAATGGCTACTGGCACTGTGAAGTGGTTCAACTCCGAAAAGGGCTTCGGCTTCATCGAGCAGGACGGCGGCGGCGCCGACGTCTTCGCCCACTACTCGAACATCGCCAGCCAGGGCTTCCGCGAGCTGCTGGAAGGTCAGAAGGTGTCGTTCGACATCGCGCAGGGCCAGAAGGGCCCGACGGCCGAGAACATCGTTCCCGCCTGACGCACCGGCGCTGACGCGTACTTCGCAGCCGGGACCCGCACTTGGGGTGCGGGTCCCGGCTCGCTTTATTCCCGGGGCAATTGCGCCCTGGCGTTTTCGGCCCGTTCTCGTGATTCTCTGCGCCGCTCATTCCGCTGCGGAAATTTCTTGATACGTGCCCGCATCGAGGAAGGTTCCGCATGAACCGCACACGTACCACTCGCGCACGCACCGATCACGCATACGGCCGCTTCGGAAGAAGCACGGAAACGGGTCGCTCCGGCGTTCCGCGCCGCTCCAACGGCTACGGAAACCGGCCGGCCGCGGGGGGCGAGTTCGCGCTTCCGAAGACGGTCACGCCCGCGTTGCCCGCTGTCGGGTCGTTCGCCGATCTCGCCATGCCGGCGCCGTTGCTGACCACGCTCGGTCAGGAGGGCGTCACCGTACCCTTCCCGATCCAGGCGGCGACCCTGCCGAACTCCCTGGCCGGCCGTGACGTGCTCGGTCGCGGCCGCACCGGGTCGGGCAAGACCCTCGCCTTCGGCCTCGCGGTACTGGCCCGTACGGCGGGCCGGCGCGGCGAGCCGCGCCGGCCACTGGCCCTGGTCCTCGTCCCCACCCGTGAGCTGGCCCAGCAGGTCACGGACGCGCTCGCTCCCTACGCCCGCTCCGTGCGCCTGCGGCTCGCCACCGTCGTCGGCGGGATGTCCATCGGCAGGCAGGCCGGTGCGCTGCGCGCCGGCGCGGAGGTGGTCGTCGCGACGCCCGGTCGGCTGGGGGACCTCATCGACCGGGGCGACTGCCGGCTCGACGACGTGCGCATCACGGTTCTCGACGAGGCCGACCAGATGGCCGACATGGGCTTCATGCCCCAGGTCACCTCCTTGCTCGACCAGGTGCGCCCCGAGGGCCAGCGGATGTTGTTCTCGGCCACCCTGGACCGCAACGTCGACCTGCTGGTCCGCCGCTACCTGACCGACCCGGTCGTGCACTCCGTCGACCCGTCGGCCGGTGCCGTGACCACGATGGAGCACCACGTACTCCACGTGCGCGACGCGGACAAGCACCGCACGACCACCGAGATCGCGGCCCGGGACGGCCGGGTCATCATGTTCCTGGACACCAAACACGCCGTGGACCGGCTGACCGAGCACCTGCTGAACAGCGGTGTCCGCGCCGCGGCCCTGCACGGTGGCCGGTCCCAGCCGCAGCGCACCCGGACCCTGGCGCAGTTCAAGGACGGTCACGTCACCGTCCTGGTGGCCACCAACGTCGCGGCCCGCGGCATCCACGTCGACAGCCTCGACCTGGTCGTCAACGTGGATCCGCCCAGCGACCACAAGGACTACCTGCACCGCGGCGGCCGTACGGCCCGCGCCGGGGAGTCCGGCAGCGTCGTCACCCTGGTGACCCCTGCCCAGCGCCGCGGCATGACCCGGCTGATGGCCGCGGCCGGCATCACCCCGCACATCACCCCGGTCCGCTCGGGCGAGGCGGAGCTGAGCCGTATCACGGGCGCCCAGGCGCCCTCCGGGGTCCCGGTGGTCATCACCGCGCCTGTCGTGGAACGCGCCCGCCGCGCGTCTTCGCCGTCCCGGGGCCGTCGCGGCCGCACCGGCCAGGGCCGGCCCGCCGGCGCGGGTCCGCGCAGCAGGGCGCAGCGGCGGCCCGGGAGCGACTCGGCTGCTTAGGGGTCCTTGCACTATGCCCGCCCGGGTCGCGCGGCCTGGCACCGCACCTCGCCGCGTTGCCGAAAAGCCCTGGTAGCTCCTCCCCCACT